>NZ_JARWGH010000019.1:0-94061 GCF_036528765.1 Rhizobium sp. BR 362
GGCCTGGAATCGACTATTCTGTCTTTGGTCGGATCTCCGATCATTCTACGCCACGGGTCAGTTCCGCGGGAGGCACTGGAAGCTTTACTCGGCCCGATTGACGAGGACACCGGGCCCCAAAAAGTCTCGGCACCAGGCCAGCTAAAGAGCCATTATGCTCCGGAAGCCGCCGTTCAGATGAATGTCGACCGTCCTGCCGCCAATATGGTCTGGGTCGGTTTCGGACCGGAGTGCGAGGGCTGTCAATTGACGCTGTCTTCTTCCGGTGACCTTCAGGAAGCTGCCCGCAACCTCTACACCGCCATGAGTGAAGCCGACGCCTTGGCCGGCGCGAGTGACGTGATTGCATTCGCCCCTGTGCCTCTGATTGGCCTTGGCAGGGCAATCAACGATCGGCTGAGACGAGCTGCCGCGCCCCGTTGCGCGTAGGCGGCATTTCAAGCAATTCGCAAAATGCGGATGGCGGCATGCAAAAAAAGCTTGCCTCGATAGGTATGACCTTATACCTTACACCTCACTGATTGAGGAGTCAGGCCACGGAGGTCCATCAAGCATTTCTGGTGAGGTTGGCGGCAGACGCCGGCGCGACCTGGCACGCATTGGGGCACGGGCGTTAATCAAACAATGACGGCATGGCGGAAGCTACATCGCTTCGACGCCTCCTACCGACATCTAGGGATGATCACATGACCGAACTTGAAACTAGACCGCTCGGAAAAAGCAAAGTGCGGGTAACTTCGCTGGGGCTAGGCACGGTGCCGCTCTCTGGCTTCAACGCCGATGTCTCCTACGGCGAATTCGAAGCGACGATCCTCGCTGGCTACGCGGCCGGAATCCGCTACTTCGATTGCGCGCCAATGTATGGATTCGGCAAGTCGGAGCATTATCTTGGCCATGCCCTCAGGGCGAACAAGCTGCGCGAAAACGTGGTGGTGAGCACCAAGGTTGGTCGTGTATTGAAGCCCGCCAGCAGGACGAAGAAGCTTAAAACCGTCTACGGCATCGAGTGGATCGACCCGCTTCCGTTTCTCGATACCTACGATTACACCTATGATGGCGTGATGCGCGCATTCGAAGACAGCCAGCAGCGCCTCGGATTGGACTATATCGACGTTCTTCTCGTGCATGACGTTGGTCGGGCATGGCACGGCGACCAAAGCGAGTTCTATTGGAATCAGCTGCGGGCCTCGGGTTATAAGGCACTGGACGAGCTTCGCTCCAGCGGAGCCGTCTCAGCCATCGGCTTGGGGGTCAACGAAACCGACTCCGTGGTCGGTGTCGCTCGTGAATTTCCGATCGACTGCTCGTTGATCGCCGGCCGCTACACCCTTTTGAATCATGCCCCGCTTGAGGCCGCGTTCGACGAGTTGCTCCAGCGGAACGTTTCCGTGATCGCCGGCGGGATCTTCAATTCCGGAATTCTGGCGACAGGCGTCGGCGGTCCCGCGGCCACTTACGATTACGGCAGGGTTCCTGCGGCCGTCGTCGAAAAGGTCAAGGCCATCGAGAGCATTTGCTCGAGATTTGCGGTGAGCTTGCCTGCAGCGGCGATGCAATTCGTCTATGCACATCCGGCAGTGGCCACGCTGGTCATGGGTGCAAAGAGCGCATTGGAAGTCGAGCAGAACGTCAAGGCGATCAACGAGACAATACCGCCTGCATTTTGGGACGCTTTGACTGAAGCGAGCCTTCTTCCGTCAAACGCTCCGCTGCCGACGGCTGTACGATGATGGCCCGCGGAGGCACCGTTTTCGGCGGCTTCCGCTGCGACGCGCTCGTGGGTTCGGTTCCATCGCCGGAGGCGCGCGCATGCCTCGAGGCGCTCGTCAGGACTTATGGCGAGCTCCTCGCGATCTACTCCTTCATGCATATGGCATTGAGGGAGAAGAGCATGCGCCTCTTGATTGGAGAACTCGCCGATCGCGCCACAGAGATAAAGCGATCCGTCCGTTCCTCGCTTGCGGGCTCGCGCGGTCTCGCGGGACAGGGCCACGCACTCTCCCATCTTGGACGGGCAGATGGCCTGCTTGTCGAGGCGGAGGAGCACCTGCAGCGCGGTGTCCTGGTTTCAGATGCATCCCTGCTGGGGCTGCTTTCAAATGCGGCGATCGAGCTGAAACGATCGGCCGCCATCTTAGGCACGTCGACCTTCGACACGACAGCATGCTGTGGAGGGTCCCTTGGACATGGGGAGGAAGACCATGGGAACGCATTCGATCTGGGTGCTTGAATACTCTCGAAGCCCCGTGCACCCGGTCAGCGGGGTTTTTTACGGCGCCCATAATCAGGGCACGATGAACCTGCCGTTCGCATACATACTCATCAAGTCAGGAGATGCAGTCGTTCTGGTCGATGCCGGTCACGACGCCGCCGATTTCGGAGGCCAGATCGCCAACTCAATCGGCGTTACCGGTTGGACGCCTCCGGAAATCGTTCTCGGGGAATGCGGGATCAGGCCCCAAGACGTCACGCATGTCATCCTCACGCACGCGCACTTCGATCACATTGGCGGCCTAAAGTTCTTCCCAAATGCTAAGATTTTCATTCAGAAGAAAGAATTGGAATCCTGGATGTGGATTCTGGCAAAGGGTCGGCGCTTCCGTTCATTGCAGGCCGGACTGAATCCGGCGGATATCCTCTATCTGACCCAGGCAAATATCGAAGGCCGCCTGGAACTGGTGGAGGGAGAGCGGGAAAACCTAGTGCCAGGCGTTCATGTCTATCCGGCATTCGACACCCATACCGCAGGATCGCAATATGTGGTGGTGGAGACGGGCGGTGGAGACGGCAAGTTTGTCCTGTCCGGCGACGTCATCTACACCTACAGCAACCTCACGGGTGAGGACGCCACCGATCCCTGCTTTGTGCCGCCGGGCCTTGCCAATGGCAGCCAGACACGTCTGATCGAGTCCGCCGAGGAGATGCTCAAAATCGTTGGTATGGACGAACGACGAATCGTTCCCATGCACGAGGAGCAGCTGTCAAAAATCTATCCGTCGCGCCTGACGGATCGCCAGCTCATGCTCGTCGAGATTTGTGTGGCCGACGGAGACGTATCAAGAGTTTGATCGATTTGAAGCAGCGCGAACACCAAGCCGCATCGTTCACAATCGTCCTCCCAAGGCGATAAGCAGAGAAAAGGCCGGGTGTCAGTGACACAGGCCTTTACCAAACACCTTGCCCGCTGCGGTGATCTGCCGGTGAAGAAGCCCTATATTCGCGCCCGCTTTGATGACGGCCCGGTAGCCCGCGATGTTGACCATGGAGGACAAGGCCTCCATCTTCCGTGCGCGGCTGACGCGCGGGACCATCTCCATGGCGATGACATTTGCGCTTGAACCCCCAAACCATCCTGTTTCGTTAGAAAATGAGCGCCTTCGGCCATGCATGGAGCGGTGCAATCGCGCCATCATGCGTCTTCACGTGTCCCAGTATGCCAGCAGCGTCAGTGGCGTTGTCGAATAGAGCAAGACAAACTAACGAAAAATGATGTTTGCATGTGATTTGTAGCGGCGGATCTTGATGTTAAAGGATCGGATTAGTGCGCCGGAGGACTAAAATATGAAGAGAGATGATCGGAGGCAGGCCATTATGGACCTGTTGGTCGCGCAGAGGGTGGTGGATCTCGACGACCTATCCGATCGGTTCGCTGTATCCAAGATGACCATCCACCGGGATCTAGATGATCTTGAGCGGGCAGGGATGCTTCGCAAGGTCCGTGGCGGGGCAACGATCGAGGCAGGAGGCCATTTCGAAAGCGATTTCCGGTTTCGCCAGCAGCAGGAGGGCGAGGCCAAGCGCCGGATGGCCGAGGCCGCCCTTGAACTCGTCGAGCCCGGCATGACGGTGATGGTCAACGACGGATCTATGGCGTCGGTGCTCGGGGAATTGCTGCCACAGAGGAGGCCGCTGACGGTGATCACCAACAATGCGGCGGTCATCGATCGGCTCAAGACGGAATCAGGGATCAACCTGATTGCGGTCGGTGGACGCTATTCGATGAAGTTCAATGGTTTTTTCGGCGTCGTCGCCGAACAGGCACTGTCGCGTCTCAGCGCCGACATCGCCTTTATCTCAACGCCGGCAGTTTCTGGATTGCGCGTCTACCATATGGATGATGACGTTGTCCGCTCGAAGCGAGCGATGATTGCAAGCGCCGCGCGTCGCTGCCTGCTCTTAAACCATAAGCGCTTCAATCATACCGCTCTTCATGTCCTGGCCACCATTGACGAGTTCGAAGTTATCATCACCGACCAGGAACCGTCAGTCGACGTCCGCGCGGCTTTGGAAGGAGCCAATGTGCCACTTCGAGTGGCATCGCAGGAGAGCAAGTGAATATCGCCAACAATCCTTCGGATAGATGCCGCGCAAGGCGGCACCTGTCCATCTCAAGCTGGGCCCTCCGATTGGGGGGATCCCTTCTACAGTCTTCTCCTATGGACGTCTCCTACGGACGTCCCACGCGATATCTCAGATGGACGGAGCCGAGGCCAGCGGCTTCGGCGCTGATAAACGTGAGCCTCGCCCCGCCGGCAAGCCCATCCTCACCGCCCTCGAATATGGCCGGTGTATTCGACTTGCCTCCGATCGCAGGGAAGATGACTAGGCTGACCTCGTCAACAAGACCCGCATCCAAGAAATTGCCATTAGTTTGCGCCCCGCCTTCCAGCATCAAGCGCTTCACACCGAACTCGGTTCCGAGAACGTCGAGCGCGTTTTTCAGATCGACGCCATCTTTCTCCGATACGATATAGGAAACGCCAGCCTGGGTGAGGCCCGCCAGGTAAGCATCATCCACGTCAGATCCTGTCAGGACGACAAGGTGAGCCCCCTCAATGTCGTTCTTGTCCCAGCGTAGCCGACCGTCCTTATCAACGATAACAGCGAACTCGTCGGCATCCGGGTTGGCGATATGGATCGGTCGCGCGGCCGTGCCGGTTGTTTGATAGGGATGGTCGACGGCGTCCGCGAACTCTTCTCCCGTCGCTCTTCCCGAAAGCCAGGCGTCGGCGCCGATCTTCTCATGCAGGTCGTCATAGATCTTCACGAGCTCATCGACCGAATGGCCGGTTGCCTCGGCCCAATCATTGACGATCAATCGGCCATCCAGCGGCGACATCATGTGACAGATTACATAGGGTCTAGGCATTGGACTACGCTCCTCTACAAACATTCCACCGTCAGTGGCCTACCTTCAACCAGGCTGCAAATTTATCCATCCAGTCGGGGTGCCAGCGTGAAAGGGCCGGCCGGTTCAGGATCATGTCGTCGGCCGCCCAGCGGATCCGTCTGGCATCGATCGCAGACGTGACCGCGTTATCGGGACAAATGATGTAAAAGTCCTCCTCGAGCAGACGGGCCAGGAAGTATTCCACCAACTGCTCAGCGGTCCATGCCTCATCGGGCCTGGCAGCGCCATGCGGCTTGAGTGCGATGTTCATGGGCGTCCACGTGTAGCCAGGGACGAGGAGATGAGCCGATACACAACCTCCCGTCTCCTTCAAAAGCTCGTGCGACAGCTGTTCGGTCAGGACCTTGACAGCTGCCTTTGCCACCGAATAGGCGGCATTGCCCGGAGGAGTTGTAATTCCTTCCTTGGAGCCGAGGTTGACGACCGCCGATGGTCGGGCTGCCTTAATCATGTAGGGCACGAAGACGTGTTGTGCGGCTAAAACACCTCCGAAGTTTACATCGATCTGGCGTCGCCACTTTACAGGATCATCCCAGGGGCCGGCTCCTTGCGTAATGCCCGCGTTGTTTACAAGGACGGCGACGTCACCAAACCCCGAAATCGTTTTGTCCCGCAACCTGGTTAGTGCCGACAGATCTGATACGTCGCCGCTCACGATCAGGATGTCCGTATCGAGTGCCGAGGTAACATCCTCAAGTGCGTCGGCGTCGAGATCCAGCAATGCGAGCTTCATGCCGCGGGCCGCGAGAGCCCTCGCGATTGCCAAGCCGATGCCCTTCGCAGCTCCCGTGATGACCGCAACGCGGCCAGGAGCAACGATGCTGTTCATTCTCTCGCTCATCTTTGTCTTTCCCGTCATTGGACGTCACCGCTGGAAGGTGGGCCGTACACGCCGTCGCGTGGATTTTCTCGGCCGACGGCACCACCGCAAGAAGTGCGTCAGCGCTACGCGGGCGCTTGTGTGGGACCATATCTGCTGGCTGCGAACGACAGCTCAACCTCCTTACAACATAGGGCACTCCGCCGACCACTTGAAGTGAGCTCGATCGCACGCACCGATGAGCCGTGTTCACTCTTGGGTGCCTTCGTGACGTCGGGAATGCCTCGTCAATTTGGCTGCGGACGCGACCAAAAGGTCCCTCACTCCTGGTGTCTGCCAGATCGGTGGTTGATTTTCGCTCACCGCCCCGATCGATTTTGCTCATGTAACCAACCGGCTCCACGGGCATTAGGTCACCAGCGCCTCGAGGCGATCGTGGTGCTGAAAAAACCAAAGGAGTGAAATCATGACTGGTAATAAACCACTCGCAATGGTCACGGGCGGCTCATCTGGAATAGGCTTCGAGCTTGCCAAACAATTCGCCAAGAATGGATTTGACGTCGCTATTTCAGGCTCAAGCGACAAGGTAAACGAGGCCGCCGATGTGCTACGAAGCCTTGACGCCGAAGCGTATCCGTTCAAAGCGGATGCCTCGACATACGATGGCGTTGAGGGGTTCTGGACCTTCACGCAGGGGCTGGGGCGCCCACTGGAAGCCGCGGCTCTGAACGTTGGTATCGGTATCGGCGGCGCCTTCGTCGATAACGATCTCGAGGATGAGTTTCGCCTGCTTGCAATCAATGTCACTGGGACCGTCCATATGGCCAAACGCGTCGTCCAACATATGGTCAAGAACGGCCGCGGCAGGATCCTCATCACCTCCTCGGTTTCTGCGACCCTGCCCACGCCATACGAAACCGTCTACGGCCCGTCGAAGGCATTCGGTTACATGTTCGCGGAATCTCTGCGCGAGGAGTTGAGCTCGACCGGGGTCACGGTGACGGCACTCCTTCCGGGCGCCACCAACAGCGACTTCCACGCGAACGCTGGAATGGGCGATACTAAGCTCGGTGGCCAGCAGAAAAACGACAAGACGCTCGTCGCCAAGCAGGGCTTCGAGGCCCTCATGAACGACATCGACCATGTCGTCGGCGGAGACCAGAAAACCAAGCGGCAGGTGTTGGAAAACCGGATAACCCCGGAGCCTGTTAAAGCCGCCCGGCAAGCCGAACTGACCCAACCGCAGTGAAGGAGCACATCATGGCACATCTGAAAGACAAGGTCGCAATTGTCACGGGAGCTTCCTCGGGCATTGGAGCAGCGACCGCCAAAGGATTGGCGGAAAAAGGTGCGCGCGTCGTCCTTGCCGGCCGCAATGAGGAACGCCTCAGTCGGATTGTCGAAGACATCGCCGGTTCCGGAGGTATTGCCAGCTACAAGGGTGCCGATGCCACGGATTTTGAGAGTACCAAGGCCCTCGTCGCGTTCGCCACGACGACATACGGCCCGGTCGATATATTGGTCAACAATGCGGGCCTCATGCTCTTTTCCTATTGGAAGGATGCCGCGGTCGGCGATTGGAACAAGATGATCGATACCAACCTACGTGGCTATCTGCATGCGATTGCCGCCGTGCTGCCGTCGATGTTGGAGCGCCGGTCCGGCCGCATCCTGAATATGAGCTCTGTCGCCGGCGTTCATGTCGGCGAGGCGGCAGGCGTTTATGGAGCGACGAAGTTCTTCATACGCGGTATCACCGAAAGCCTCAGAAAGGAGGTGGGCGTGGGAAGTGGGATCCAGGTGTCTATGATCAGCCCTGGCGTGATCGATACCGGCTGGGCCGACAAGGTTCATGACGAGACGGGCAGAAAGATTGCCGGAGAGCTCAACAAGCAAGGTATTCCGCCGTCGTCGGTGGCTGAAGCCGTGGTCTATGCCCTAGATCAGCCCCCGGAGATCACGATCAACGACATTGTCGTCCATCCAACCCGGCAGGACTGGTAGCCGGCGTTTTCGAAAGCTCAGAACTTGAACCTCCGGGACTGTCAGGCCGCCCGCGCGGAGGTGGTATCCGTTCCAACCGGTGCCGTCTCTCGTGGCTGTGGACAAGATGATCTTCATTGCATGACGATCTAGTCCCGGAGGTGCTATTATTCAGCGACCCGGCCCATCTCCCGTCGTAGCTCCCCGGATCCGACATGGATCAACTAATGTCAAATTTTTGACTGCTTCCGTGGTCATCACATACCAAAGCCAGGTTAGTTGAATAAGGATTGAAGATGCCAGCCGTCTGAAGCAAGGTCGGCGTCGGCCAGGACGATCTTATTCAGTACAAGTGGGAGTATCCATAACTCATGGTATCCACGCGGGCCGATCTGGCCGACCTTGAAACTTTCGTCGCGATCGCGCGGGCGGGGGGGTTCCGAAAGGCCGCCGCGCTTCGCGGCGTTTCCGGCTCCGCTCTCAGCCATTCGATCAGGGGTTTGGAGACCCGTCTGGGCGTCCGTCTGTTTCATCGGACAAGCAGGAGCATCAGTCTCACCGCCGCCGGCGAAGTACTGCTTGCCGAACTGGAGCCCCGTTTCCTCGGCATCCAAGCTGCGATGGATCTCCTGGACGGTTTCAGGAGCGGGCCCACGGGCAGGGTGAGAGTGACCACGCTGCGTGACGCCGCCGAGCTGTTGATCGCTCCTCGACTGCACAGTTTTCGCAGCAACTACCCAGATGTCGAGGTCGAAGTCAGCGTCGAGGATCGCTTTATCGATATGGTCGCCGAAGGTTTTGACGCTGGCATCCGCTATGGGGGAACAGTTCCCGAGGGGATGATCGCGTCGCGTCTGACGTCCGAACTTGAATGGATCGTGGTCGGTTCTCCAACCTATCTCAATGGACGAGGGCGGCCCGAGCGGCCGGAAGATCTCTTGACGCACGAGTGCATCCGGATCCGAACCGGTACGGACCACGTCTGCAAATGGGAACTTGGCGACGGCGATCGCATGGTTGCTCTTGACGTTCCCGGACTGCTCACGCTCGGAGATTCAGAACTATCCATCCGCATGGCGGAGGAGGGAGGCGGTCTCTTTTACTGCCTGCGGGCACGCGTCGAGGATAAACTCGCGGCTGGTATGCTCGAAGTAGTGCTGCCCGACTGGTCCTCTACTGGGCCGGGTTTCCATGCATACTATGTTTCGCACCGACAGGTGCCGTCAGCGCTCCGGACGTTTCTCGACCACCTTAAGGCGCCGCTTTCGGACGATTGAAGTGACGGCTCAAAGCCAGCCCCAAATCGCTGCAGGTGAGAGTCCATTCTTGCCGGGCCCGCGTCAATGGATACGTTAGCTTATACCATAACGAATTCAGATGAAAAAAGCTCATCTATTTTATGAAATATTGCGTTTGAATTAGGAGCTGAAAGCGGAGATGGTTCAATGCGTGGAGGGCATCTGAACCTAGATCGCCTTAGCGCGTAAGATGAGACGCAATACGGTTTACGAGGTCGCCGGACTATGTTCGGCGAGGGAAGAAGTATTGCTCAGATGCTGTATTGGGAGGAGGGCCGAATGAGTTTCCCCGCTGGAAAAACTGTAGATAAACGCGACAATTCTATTCTTGCTGGTCTCGAGCCGGCGATCTTCTTTGGTTTTTTCGAAGAGCTAAGCGCGATCCCGCGCGGTTCTTACAACGAGAAGCAGGTTAGCGATCACATCGCCGATTTTGCCCGGGAGCGCGGCTTCGAGGTTTACCAGGACGAGATCTACAATCTCCTCATCAAGAAGCCGGGAACGCCGGGTTACGAAAACTCTCCGACCGTCATTCTTCACGGGCATACCGACATCGTCTGCGAGAGCGATGAGGGTGTTGACCACGACTTTAAAAACGAAGGCATCAAACTTCAGGTTATCGGCGATTTCATCCATGGTACAGGGACGACCCTTGGGGCGGACAATACCGTTGGGGTGGCATTCGCAATGTCGTTGCTGGCATCCGACGATATCCCGCATCCGCCGCTCGAAGTCGTCCTGACGGTTCAAGAAGAAGTCGGAAAGGGCGGCGCGCAACACTTCGACGGCATAAAGCTTAGCGGTAAGCGCCTTCTCGACATGAACTGGCACGATCCAAAGTCGCTTTTTGCAGGCTGCGCGGGCGATATTTCGGTGCGCTTCAAAATTCCGGTTCAGTGGGAACCGCGCGTCTCGGGGCAGACTGCCCTTTCGCTGCGGATCTCCGGCTTGAGCAGCGGTCACTCCGAATTCGACATCCATCTTGAACGGGCTAACGCGATCGTCCAGCTCGGACGGCTCCTTCGGATTGCCATTCGGGACGCTGGTGCCAGCGTAGCCGAAGTCAAGGGTGGCGTGAACCGTTACGTTATCCCGGGTGAGGCGGAGGCGATCATTTCGATCGATGCCTCGCGGATCGCCGATCTCAGGCAGAGAATTGAAGCGGAAGCGGCTTCGATTGCCCTCGAGTATCGTGCAAGCGATCCCAACCTCAAGGTCACAGTCAACTCCGGGAGACAGATTACTGAAGTGTTCTCGGCTCACTCCGCCCGGGCGCTGGTCGATGCCATGAATCTGCTTCCCAACGGCGTCCAGAGCAAGAGCCTTCAGGTCGAGGGCCTCGTCGAGAGCTCCAACACCGTGGCGTTGCTTTCAAGCGATGAAGAGGCCATCGAAATCGTCAATACGGTTCCAAGCGCCGTCAGCTCCCGTCGCTACAACATCGTCGACAAAATTCGGCAGCTGTCGGAACTCATCGGCAACGGCGCGAGCGTGGAGACATTCGCGGATTGCCCGGAATGGCCATACAATCCTCATTCGCGAATGCTCAACGCCGCCAAAGCCGCTTACGAGCGCGAGTTCGGCGAGCAGCCACATGTGGAAGTCTCTCACTCCAGTCTCGAGCTCGGCCTTTTCCGAAAGAAGGTTCCTGACATTGACATGCTGTCAATCGGACCAGAAGCGTTCGACGTTCACACCACGCGCGAGCGCCTCAACCACACGACAGTCGATTCGACCTGGCGGCTTCTCAAGTCGCTGCTCCGTGAACTCCGGACCTAAGGTACTGAAATGCCAAAACTGCCAAGCTACTTCGGCAATTTCCCACATCCGCCCAGTGAGAAGAAGCCTGTCCATCTGACGCGCGATAGCTACAAGATGTTCATCTATACTGGCACGAAGCCATATTCCAGCGACCTCAACTACCTGCTCGCCAGCACGGACCAGCAGACGACTGGCATCTATCAGCTCGCACCGGGAAGCAACTTCGACCCGGCCGACATTCACGCGGGTGACGAGGTGTACTATGTCCTCGAAGGTGTTGTGCATCTCCTGAACCCCGAAACCGGGCAGACCGAGGAACTCGGACCCGGTGACGCGGTGCTCATCCCCAAGGGCGCTCCGCATCGCGGCTATAACTTCAGCGACAAGGCTGCAGTTATCCTGTTTTGCATCGCACCCCGTATCTGGGACGAGAACGGCCCTCCGACCGGTTATGACGGGCCGACGCGCCTCTATAAGCACGAAGGGAGAGCGTGATGAGCCTTGAGAAACTCGGAACCTATCCGGTAGACGGCGCACAGGCGCGCATGAGGGGCGACCTAGTAAAGGTCGCCAAAAGCGATCGTCTGAACATCGTCTCCGGCCGTGATCATCCCGTTCTTGTCCAGTTCTGCGTCAGCAACGATTACATGCATGTCGGAGAAGTGACTATCCCTGTGGGCGGCGTTGGACCGCGCGCGAGCGAACCCGACAGCCATGAAGGAGACGCAGTCTTCTACGTCCTGCAAGGCCCCGCGACCTTCTATTTGGCGGATACCGACGAAACCTTTCACATCCGTGACGGGGAGTCTTTCTTCCTGCCGGGCGGCATCAGCTACCAGTGCCTAAACTACGGCTCCAACCCGATCCGGGTGGTCTTCACGATCGCACCGGGACTGTAAGCCGAAGATTTGAATCTCAGATTGCCAAGCTCGCCGCGGGCCCGTCCCGCGGATGGGAAAGATTTGTCTTGTCACCACCAGGGAGGATCATGTGACAATTTTCAGACGGACGTTAATCTTCGGTGCCGCTCTCGGGCTCACCGCTTCGCTTTCCTTCAGCCCAGCGCTTGCACAGCAGGCGGATTATTCGAAGGTGTTTCCTGGCATCTTGATGGACAAGGACATCAAGCCCACCGGCCAGGAAGTCAAACCCGCTAAAAAGGATAACCGCCCGCTCAAGGTCGGCTTCCTGCCGACGGCGATGGACACCTACTATCAGCGTGTTCTGGCTGGCGTAAAAGAAGAGATCGACAAGCGCGGTGGCGACGGCGCTATCCAGCTGCTTGTGCAGGCTCCGAGCAGCCAGTCTGCCACGGACGACCAGATCAGGACCATGGAAGCCTGGATCAACGACGGTGTCGATGCGATCGCCGTTGCCTTATACAACGAAGGCGCATTGCTCCCCTCGATCCGGCGCGCGACCGAGGCGGGCATTCCGATCTTCCTCTTCAACTCGCCTATCGCCGATAACCCCTATTTTGTCAGCGATATTGGCTACGACCAGAGTGACGGCGGTCGTGCGCAGGCGCAGTGGCTGGTTGACACCTATGGCGACAAGGAAGTCAAGCTCGGGATCCTGGAGGGCTTGCCCGGTCCGCATACGAGCCAGCGCATGAAGGGCTTCAACGAGGTCATCTCGAAGCACCCCAACTTCAAAATCGTCGCTCAGCAGCCGGCTGGCTGGGTTCGTGCCCAGGGCCTGTCGGTAACCGAAAACATGTTCACCGCCAACCCCGACATCGAAGTCCTCGTCGCGCTCTACGACGAGATGGCCCTTGGCGGTCTGCAGGCCCTCAAGGCTAAGGGGCTGAACGGCAAGGTGGCGATCGTCGGCTACGAAAATATGAAGGAAGCCAACGACGCGATCCTCACCGGCGACTTTGCAGCGACGGTCGACACCGGGGCCAAGGAAGAAGGTCGCAACATCATTCGGGCGGTCGATGAGTTCGTGATGAAGGGCAACGCCCTGCCGAAGAAGATCTTCGTGGCGCCCAAAACCTATGATGCGAAGAACATCAAGACCTTCGATCAGAACGACTACGTCTACGTCCAGCAGAAGTAGATTTGACAGTACGCGGCCCCGCCTTGCGCGGGGCCGCCCACTCAAAAAGGGTGACCTGAATGACAAACGCTCCGCTGCTCGAGATGAAAGGCATCGCCAAACGCTTCGGCAACACGAAGGCGCTTGATGGCATCGACCTCGTACTTAATCGCGGCGAGGTTCTCGGCCTGGTCGGCGAGAACGGCGCAGGCAAGTCGACGCTGATGAAAATCCTCTCCGGTGCATATGCACGCGACGAAGGCACGATAGCTGTCAGAGGTAAGGTGGTCGATCTGAACAATCCCAAAGACGGGTCCAGGGCAGGAATCGCAACCATCTATCAGGAACTGAGCCTGTTTCCGGACTTTGACGCCGCCGAAAACATATTCGCGGGCAGGGAGCTGCGCCGCGGGCGCTCAAGTGCATCGCCGCTTGACCATTCGGCCATGCGGGCAGCCGCCTCGCGTATCCTAAGGGCCGAGTTAGGCGTGGGCGTACCTCTCGACAGGCCAGTTCGAGAGCTTAGCCTCTCCCATCGGCAGATGATCGAGATCGCCAAAGCCATTAGTAGCAATGCCGATATCATCATCATGGACGAGCCGACCGAGGCGCTGGAGGAGGGCGAACGCAAACAGCTGGTCGCCATCATCAAGAAGCTTCAGCAGGCCGGCAAAGCTCTCATATATGTGTCTCACCGGATCCAAGAACTCCTCGGCATCGTCAGCCGCGTGATGGTCTTGCGCGATGGCAGCACTGTCGCCGACCTGCCCGTATCGCACCTCGACGTAGACAAGGTCGTCAGTGCGATGATCGGCGGCTCTCTCGCAAAACAGTTTCCTCCCCGCGTCCCGGCAAGGTCCGAACCCTCGTTGGAGGTTCGCGGTTTGACGAAAAGGGGTGTCTTCGAAGACATCACCTTCTCCGTAGCCAAGGGTGAAATTCTCGGCGTCACGGGCCTCGAAGGATCGGGCAAGAGCGCGCTCCTGCGGGCGATCTTCGGGCAGATCTCGCGTGATGCCGGCTCGATTCTCATTGACGGAAAGCAAGCGGCGATTTCCGACCCGACGGACGCTATCCGTCAACACGTCGCCTTCTTGCCCGCCGAACGTAAAACCGAGGGGATTTTCCCACAACATAACGTAGGCTGGAACCTCTCGATCGCCAACCTTCGAACGCTCGGCAAAATCACGCTGATGCCGAAAAAGGAGCGCGAGATTGCCTCCGGCTTCATCTCGAAGCTCGGCGTGAAATGCGATGGCCCCGCTGCCGATATCACGTCGCTGAGCGGCGGTAATCAACAAAAAGTCATGCTTGCTCGCTGGCTGCTCACCCAGCCAAAGGTGCTCATGCTTGAGGAGCCAACGCGTGGCGTCGACGTGCGCGCCAAAGCCGAGGTCTACACCCTTATCCAGGCCGCTGCGAAAGAGGGCTGTGCCGTCATCGTGGTGTCCGCCGACAACGCGGAACTGCTTGGACTGTGTCACCGGGTCGCGGTCATGTTCGAAGGACGGATCTCGGCGGTCGTCGATGCGGCGACCTCCAAGGAAGAAACGCTCGCTCTTCATTCGGTAAGGCCGCCTCAAGGCCATCATCTTCAGGGAGGTACCCATGGCTGATATTGCAGCTACACGCCCGCGCTCGGCCCTTACGCTCGTTCGCAGCAGCGGCAATGCCGGCGTTTACCTGGCCTTCGTCGTTCTTCTGGTGGCGCTCGGCTTTGCCGCTCCGCGGTTTTTCACCTTCGGGAACTTGACTGACGTTCTTCGTCAGGCGGTCCCCATTGCCGTGATCGCGTTTGGAGCGACCTTTGTGATCGGGATGCGGGGCATCGACCTCTCCGTCGGTTCGACACTCGCCCTCAGCGGTCTTGTGACCGCAAACCTGATTGTGCTTGGCTATCCCGTTCCGCTGGCATGCGCAGGCGGGATTGCGGTCGGTGCGGTGATCGGACTGGTGAATGGCATCCTGATTACCAAGGCCGGGATCACCGACTTTATCGCCACAATGGCCATCATGGTCATCAGCCGCGGTATCGTGATGGTCTACACTCAGGGCATTCCGATCGTCGGCGCCTCCGACCCCGCCTTCCGAATGATCGGCCAGAGCTATGCAGGCGGTGTTCCCGTTCCGGTCATTCTGACTGCCATCGTCTTCGCAATCGCCTTCTACCTTCTCTATTATACGCGTTTCGGCCGTTTCGTTCTCTCGATCGGCAGCAATCCAGACGCTGCCCGGCTGGTCGGCATCCCCACGGACAAGGTCAAGATCGCCGTTTATGTGCTGGTCGGGGTCCTCTCGGCCTTCGCGGGCGTTCTACTCACCTCGCGCCTTGAAGCGGCCATGCCTGAAGCCGGCCAGGGGTACGAGCTAGATGTCATCGCTGCCGTCGTTATCGGCGGAACGGGTTTGTCCGGCGGACGCGCCACTCTTTTTGGAACCGCCATAGGTGCCGTTTTGATGGCGGTCGTCCGCAACGCGCTCAACCTGCTCAACGTGAACACCTTCTGGCACCAGGTCGTCATCGGCACGATCATCCTGATCGCCGTGGCAGCCGATCGTTTCAGCCGCCGTCAAAAGGCCTGAGGAGGCGATGATGAAATATTCCAAACTCCGCAAGTCCGTCCTTGATGCAAACGCCGCACTCTACGACAGCGGCCTTGTCATCTCGACGTTCGGTAACGTCAGTGCCATCGACCGCGAGAAGGGAGTTGTCGCCATCAAGCCGAGCGGCGTTTCCTACAAGGCGATGCAGGTCGGAGATATCGTTGTAATCGACTTCGACGGCAATATCATAGATGGCACGCTGCGGCCCTCGTCTGATCTCGATACGCACCTGGAACTCTACAAGAGCTTCAAGTCTATCGGTGCGGTGGTCCACACCCACTCGTTCTTCGCGACGGTGTGGGCCCAATCCGGCCGGGGAATTCCTGCGATGGGAACGACCCATGCCGACTATTTCAACGGTACGATCCCCGTTACTCGCAAGCTGCGCGACGACGAAATCAAGGACAGTTACGTTCGCAACACGGGCAAGGTCATCGTCGAGGCACTCGGCAACGATGCGCCGCTGTCCGTCCCCGCAGCCCTTGTTAACGATCACGGTCCCTTCTGCTGGGGCAAGGACGCAGCCGACGCGGTTCACAACGCCGAGATGCTCGAGGCCATCGCCAAGATCGCCTTCCACGCCCGGCAACTGAACCAGGACGATCCAGAAATTTCCGCCGCTTTGTTGGACCGCCACTATCAACGTAAGCACGGGCAGGCGGCGACTTACGGCCAGCCAGACGGTTCCAAGTAGGGTTTATCATGTCGATTGTAGCAGGTGTTGATTTCGGAACCTTGAGCGTGCGGGTAACGCTGGCTGATTCTGAGGAAGGTTCCCTTGGAACCTGCGTCGCGGAATATCCTCTCGAGCGTCGTCGTTGCGATCCCGACCTGGCAACCCAGTCCCACTTCGATCATATGGAAGCGCTTGTGCTGGCCATGCATCGAGTGATCGACGAATGCGGCGTAGATTCCAAGGAGATCCGTGCGGTTGCGGTCGACACGACGGGGTCCTCGGTGTTGCCTGTCGACAAAAATATGCAGCCGTTGGGGGACTACTACCTCTGGTGTGACCACCGCGCCAAAGCGGAAGCCGAAGAAATAACGGCGATGGCGCACGACATGCACATTGAAGCAATTGAATGGTGCGGTGGAACCTATTCCCACGAGTGGGGCTTTGCCAAGCTTCTCCACTGGATGCGCCACAACCCCGATCAGCGCGAGCGCTTCGGGACCGCCGTGGAACATTGCGACATGGCTGCCGCGGTCCTCACCGGAGTGACCGACACGGCTCGCATGGTGCGTAGCGTCTGCGCCATGGGACACAAGTGGATGTGGAACCCGAAATGGGGTGGCTTGCCCTCGCAGGCTTTCTTGTCCCGCGTCGATCCGCTTTTCGACGGCGTGCGCGAGAAGATTGGCGGAACATACCAGACTTCTGCTTCGATCGCAGGTGGGCTCAGCCCATACTGGGGCGAACGCCTTGGGCTCGCTCCCGGAATTCCGGTTCCCACAGGGGCGTTTGATGCCCATTGGGATGCAATTGGCGCTGGCTGCGGCCTGGGGGACGTCGTCAATGTCATCGGTACATCGACCTGTATCATTGCCGTTAGTGAACGTGTGAAGCTCATCCCCGGTGTTTGCGGCGTCGTCCCGGGGAGCGCACATCCAGACCTTGTGGGAGTTGAGGCAGGCCTGTCTGCGACCGGCGACCTGTTCGATGCAATTGCACGACGTGCCGGCACGACGGTGCCCAGGCTCGCTGAAGGCCTGGAAAGCATTGAAGGCGGAAAGACCGGTCTGATGCGTCTCCCTTGGGACAACGGAGACCGGACGGTTCTCGTCCGCTCCGACCTTGGCGGAATGACGCTTGGCTGGCATCTCGGCCATACAGCGCAGGACGAACTGTATGCCGCGATTGAAGGTACGGCTTTCCACACACGGATTGTCCTGGAGCGGATGGAGCAGCATGGCGTTCCAGTCAACCGCGTCATTAATGGGGGAGGTATCCCGCAAAGGAACGACATCCTCAACCAGATCTACGCCAATGTCATAGGCAAGCCCATATTGGTCCCCGACGGTATTCCGACCGGTCTCGGTTCGGGAATATTCGCCGCTCTTGCATCCAAAGATCATGGATCGATCGAGAGCGCTCAGGCGGCCATGTGCGTAGGCTACAGAAAGTTTGAGCCCGATCCGAGCACGCGCGGACGTTATGAGACCCTCTACCAGCTGTTCAAGCAGGTCTATATGGGCTTTGGCACCTCAAGCCTCGGAGACTTCTCGCAAGTTCTCGGAGACATCAAGCGGATTGCTGCAGGTGAGAGTATTCGATCCGAGTTTGGCCACCGTTCCGCGCGGAAGGTAGCATTGCTATGACCCGTTGCGCTCTTAGATCAGATTGCTATGGATCGAGGACGTTATGACGTCACTTCCATCCATTCGTGCAATACAATCGTTTGTCGCAGCCGGCAGAAAGGCGTCATTTCTGGAGGCGGCTGCCCAGTTGCAGCTTACGCCGTCGGCGATCAGCCACCAGATCAGACTGATGGAAGACGACCTTGGGGAAAAGCTCTTTCACCGCATTGGAAGAAACGTGTCTCTCACCGAGATTGGCGAGCGATACCACCGTGATCTTTCAGAAGCGCTTTCGATGATTGAGCAGGCGACCGATGAGGTTTGCCGGCGCAACAGCGTCGACGTCCTGAGCGTTGGCTGCGCTTCAAGCCTGGCTTCGCTATGGCTTATGCCAAGATTGCCTCGGTTCGAGGAGTTGTATCCCTCGATCGAAATCAGGCTTCTTTCGACATCGGACCCTGCAAAATTGTCCGATGGCTCGGTCGATGTCGATATCTGCTACGGTCGCGTTCCGCGACTGGGCTCTATCGCGGCGGAGGAGTTCCCCCTTGAGACAATCGTCGTAGCCTGCTCTGCCGAGGTCGCTAATGGCGAGCGGCCCATACGCAAGCCATCCGATCTGGTGGGGCATACCCTGATCAAGTCGGAGCAGACGCTTTATAGTTGGCAGCAATGGGCGAAGGACCACGGCTTGGCCATTGACGTCAATCGCGGCTCTCGATTTCGCGACGCGTTCATGGCGATCGCAACCGCTGTCGAAGGACGCGGCGTGTGCCTCGAGAGCTACCGGCTTCTTCAACGGGATGTGGAAAGAGGTAACCTCGTCCTTCCATTCGGAATGACGGGCCCCAACCTCCGTTGCCACACGCTCACATATATCCGCTCGCGGCTCAGGTCGGAAAAGGTCAACGCGTTCAAGCAATGGCTGGAAAATGTATGGCTTGAAGATGCTGCCTCGGCTGAAATGCGGGCGCGAGGCTGATCGAAGCTCTGACGGGCAGTAAGATCGCCCGGGGTTCAAACGCCGAGACAGCAATATGCGTGATGCTCAACTTTCGATCTTAGCCATGCCTCGCAATTTTCTCGAAGTTTTTGTGATCGCTGAGGCGGGCGGCCACCGAGCGCGATATGCGCCGTCTTCAGCCCTTCATCACCAGCGTCTTCGATGACGATTTCAAGGCCACAGCTCTAGGACCGTGTCAGATCCCGCTCCGGGCGGCGCTATCCGCGACCGCAAGTCTACGGCTGTCTGACACGACGAGCAGGCAAAGCTGTCGCGAAGAGATCAACTGAGACTGGCAGCTCTCAGACAATCTGGATTGATATTAAGAGCGAATGCCTCCATATGTAGAGAATGATTTAGCGCGGCGTGAGCCGATTACAGGTGTTGGCGGGCGATGCAGACGGACCTACAGATATCCAGACAGAGTGCGACTTTGCGCGTGAAAGTTGAGGAGACCCTACGTCAGGCGATAGCCAATGGGCGATTTAAGCCCGGCCAGCGACTGGTAGAGCGCGAACTTTGCGAAATGCTGGGCGTCGGCAGGACCTCGGTTCGCGAGGCCATGCGACAGCTCGAAGCTGAAGGCATCATCACAAGCTATCCCCATAAGGGACCGGTCGTCAGTACGATCACCTACGAGGAAGCACAGCAACTCTATACTGTTCGGGCTCTTCTTGAAGGATTCGCGGGCCAGCAATTCGCTGAGCATGGCACTGCCGCCGACATAGCGACACTTCAAGCCGCGGTGGTCGAATTCGAAGCCGCTGCCGAAAGTGGCGTCGGTGCGCGGCTCATAGATGCGAAAAACGCGTTCTACAACTGTTTGATGGACGGCAGCAAAAACGTGTTCGTAAGGCAAATGCTGACAGCTCTGCACAATCGGATCAATCTCCTTCGAATGACAACCATGACGCAACCGGGACGCCTTGCGCACAGCATTGCCGAAATCAAGGATATTGCGACCGCAATCCAGAATCGCAACGGGCCGTTGGCGGCGGCGGCTTGCAAATTCCATATTGACCAGGCTGCGAAGGTCGCACTTGAATACCTGCGGAAGAACGCAGCGCCAGAAACTTAAAATTTCGATTGACAGATTGTCTGATAATCTTTTTAATCCTCTCTGAAGGAAGGCGAGCTTCATTGCTCGCACGCGTCCGGAGGAAAAAATGCCATCGACACTCAACGCAACGCGCGTGGCCTTTATAGGGCTGGGCGCAATGGGCCAACCTATGGCTCAACATCTCATTTCGGCAGGCTTCGATGTCGTCGGTTTCGACCTCTCGAAAGAGGCCAGGATAAAGCTCGCTAATGCGGGCGGGCGAGCCGCCGAAACGATTTCTGACGCCATGGTCGGGGCCAGTTTTGTGATCACCATGCTTCCGAACGGCAAGATCGTGCGCGAGGCGCTGCTGGGCGAAAACGCCTGTGGCGGCCTCAAGCAGAATGCCGTCGTCATAGACATGAGTTCGTCTGCTCCAAATGACACAAGGGAACTCGGTCTCGAACTTGCTTCGCGTGGCCTTCGGCTGGTTGACGCCCCGGTCTCCGGAGGCGTCAAGCGCGCCGTTTCAGGCACCTTGACAATCATGGCCGGTGGGGAGGATGCTGATATCGAGGAGGCCGAGCCGCTGCTGAAGGCAGTGGGGCAACAGGTGTTCCGGACGGGGCCAGTTGGCTCGGGTCATGCGATGAAAGCGATTAACAACTTCGTATCCGGTGCAGGTGTGCTGGCGGCGATCGAGGGTGTCCTTCTGGGACGTGCCTTCGGCCTGGAGCCGGCGACGATCGTCGATATTCTCAACTCGTCGTCTGGAAAGAACAATGCCACCGAAGTGAAGATGAAGCAGTTCATCCTCTCTGAGACGTTCGGGTCGGGATTTGCCATTGGCCTGATGGCCAAGGATATCCGCATCGCCGCCGATCTCGCCAAGACGCTTGGTCTTCGCCTCGATGCTCTCGCCAGCACGGCAGACGCCTGGGATGCTGCACAGAAGGCGCTGGGCCCTTCCGAGGACCACACCCGCATCATCCGATACGTCGAAGATCACAATTAGCCTGGGAAACTCGCGAATTCGAAATAGACAGATTGTCTGATAATCAGTTGAGTTCGCCGTAAATAGTAAAGCTAGGAGCGTTGTCGAATGACCGCAACGAAAGAGGCGACAGTGAAAACACACGGCAAGGAGCGGCCTGTCCCTTCGGAACAGTTCGCTCAAGGTCTGGCGACGCGTCGTGAAGTCATGGGTGATGCCTATGTCGACGCAGCACTCGGTAAGGCGACCGACTTCACCTGGCCTATGCAGCAGCTCGTCACCGAGTATTGCTGGGACAACATCTGGAACCGACCAGGCCTCGACAGGCGCGCGCGGTCCATTCTGAACCTTGGCATGATCTCCGTTCTCAATCGTCCGCATGAGCTCAAAGGCCACGTGCGCGGCGCGATCAACAACGGCCTCACCAAGGAGGAAATCCAGGAGATTTTCCTGCAGGTCGCGATTTACGCCGGAGTACCGGCGGGCATCGACAGCTTCAGAAACGCCCAGGAGGTCTTCAACGAAATGGGCATCTGAAGCCGCCGCCGCAGGCGCGGCGGAAAATTTTGAAAGGCGTGGATCGGCCGCGCCGTTTTAACTAGGGAGGAGCCGAAAATGGCCATCGATCTCGAGAAGTTCAAAAAACTGGCGCTGGAGGACTTCGAGTTCAAGCGCGAAACCCGTTATCTCAACGGCATTATCAAATGCGATTTTCCGACCCGCAGCGTCGCACTTCACTTCGAAGACGGCAAGATGGTGAAGGTCGAAGAAGCCGCCTACGACGACGAGAAGTGCAAGATCGTCATCCGGGGCACGGGCGAACAGTGGGACGCGCTTCTCCAGAAGAAGCCGCAGCCATTTTATCAGTGCTTGCAGTCGTCGAATATCAAACACGGTCTGTACCTTAGCAACAATCACGAAACCTTCGCGTATCTCCCTGCGCTCAATCGCATGACGAACCTGATGCGCGAAGCCCGTCCGGAAGGAGTAGCAGCATGACTAGGCATGATCCGATCACGGGCCGTTACGTCTACCTGACGATCGAAGGCATCGAATATCGCGTCTATTATGAGGAAGCCGGAGAGGGCATTCCCTTGCTTGTCGGTCACACGGCGGGCTCGGACGGCCGCCAGTACCGCCACACGCTCTGCGACGAAGAGGTGACCAAGAACTTCCGCGTCATCGCGTTCGACCTGCCCTATCACGGGAAGTCTCTTCCCCCGCACGGCGTTCGCTGGTGGGAGAAGGAATACAATATGACCAAGAAGTTCATGATGGATTTCCAGCTGGAGCTCTCGAAAGCCCTTGGTCTGGACCGCCCCGTTTACATGGGTAGCTCGATGGGAGGACATCTCGCCATCGATCTGGCGTCCAATTACCCTGACAACTTCCGTGCGACCATCTCCGTCGAAGGGGCACTGCGCTCGGCTGCCGAATATGTCGATGTCGGCATGGCAGGCATCCGGAAGGAATTCGACAACCCGAACGTCAATCGTACCTCCATCGGCGCGGCAATGATGCTCAACATCTCGCCGTATTCACCAGAAGCCAATGTCCGCGAAATCCAGTGGGAGTATAGCTGCGGCGGTCCGGGCGTCTTCGCAGGTGACCTCTATTACTACTACTACGACCACAATGTCTCGCCCGAAGAGGCGAGCAAGATCGATACGTCGAAGTGCATGCTGTACTTCCTGACGGGCGAATACGATCCGAATACCTCCCCGGCCGACACCAAGATCGCCGCCGATCTCGTCAAGGGCAGCAAGTTCTGGACGATGGAGAAGCTCGGACATTTCCCGGTCACTGAAGACTACACCAAGTTCAGAAAATACCTGCTGCCGATCCTCGAGGAAATCCAGCAGGCATCCGCAACCAGGGCGAAAGTCGCCTGAAACAATCTCTTGGGAGGAGCATCCAATGAGACGGAGTTTAACCGGAACCATGGGGGCGCTGATCGCGGTCAGCGCCCTGACGACCACGGCCTGGGCTGACGGGGTCGACCAGCTCCCCGCCAACGAGAGGAAAATCTACGAGGTCGTCGACCCGCAGGTTCCGCTCGGAGCGAGTGCCTACAAGGACTTCAAACCGAAGAAGGGACCGCCCTGGAAGATCGGCTACGCCAGTAGCTATGCCGGCAACACGTGGCGCGCAGCGGCCCTCGATGCCGTCATGAATGACCTCTTGCCGCGCTCCAAAAAAGCGGGGCTCGTATCTGAAGTCGTGGTCACTCAGTCCGACCTCAAGGACGCCGTCCAGATTCAGCAGATGCGCCAGATGGTTGATGATGGTGTTGATGCCATCATCATCTGCTGCTCGAACGTCACCGCTCTCAATCAGACGATCGAGTACGCCTATAAGGCAGGCGTTCCCGTCTTCTCGTTTTCGGGATACGTGACGTCGCCTTACGCGATCAACGGCGCTGCCAATCACGCGCAGGGCGGCGGCGAGATGGCGATCTGGCTCGCAGACAAGATCGGCAAGAAAGGCAACGTGCTTCTCGTGTCGGGCATCCCTGGCTTCGCCTCGTCCGACAGCTTCGACAAGGCCGCCAAAGACGCGCTGGCAAAGTATCCCGACATCAAGATTGTCGGCGAAGTGGCTGGCAAGTGGACCGACCAGGTAGCCCAGGTCGAGGTGCAGAAATTTTTGGCGACGAACCCCATCCAGATTGACGCTATTCTGACACAGGGCGCGCAGGAGAACGGCGTGCTGAACGCCATGCTCCAGTCGGGCCGCGACATGGTGCCGATTACGCTGGGCGGCGAGGCTTCGGCGGCATGTTACTGGCGCCAGAATCCGGAATGGATCGATGCCGGCTTCCATATCTGGCCGCCGCGCCGCGAGATGCAGCAGATGTGGGAGATCATGCTTCGCACGCTCGAAGGGCAGGGGCCAAAGGTGCAGTCCTTCCTGCGCCCAGTCCTGCCGTTCACAATCGATGACGTTCGCGCTGCGATCCCCGAGGATTGCGATTTGAACTCGACTGATTTCGTCGAGCCGAAGGCGGACGGATGGTTCCCAAGTGCGATTGCCGACCAGTACTTCGAGCGTCCTGCCGATCCCTGGAAGCCGGTAGCCCAGTAAGCCGGATCCGCCCGATGGCTTAACCGCCGGGCGGGACCTTGGATGATCGTAAAAGCCGCCTTGGCGGACATTGCGGGTGGGAGGTCTGCGATGGGCAGCGAGATAACAGTCAGAATGATAGATGTCGCCAAGGCGTTCGGGGAGACGAGGGCACTCAAGAAGTGCGACTTCGAGGCCCGCGCCGGGGAGGTACACGCCATCGTTGGCGAGAACGGCAGCGGCAAGAGCACGATGGCCAAGATCATGTCGGGCGTTTTGCACCCGGACGCAGGCAAGGTCACGATCCTGGGTGAAAAGGTTGCCTCGCCCGTCGACGCCAAGCGGGTCGGCCTGACCACCATCTTCCAGGAAGTCCTGGTTGCCGACGAGGCCAGCGTGTTCGAGAACCTTTATGTCGGTCGTGACGGTGTCTTTCGTTCGCAGTCGACCGGCGATCGGCGGATCGAAGCGGCTGAAATCCTGGCGCGGCTCGTTGGAAAATCCGTAGACCTCGATCAACTGGCAGGCAGCCTCCCGCTCAGCATCAAACAGTGGATCGTCATCGCACGGGCTATCCTTCGCAGGCCGCAGGTGCTGATCCTCGACGAATCTTCGGCCGCGCTCGACCTCGACTCGACCCTCCGGCTCCACGCGGAAATCGACCGCCTTCGTGCCGAGGGCGCGACGATCCTCATCGTCACCCACCGGATCGCTGAACTCGTGCGTATCGCCGACCGTGCGACGATCCTGCGTGATGGGATAACTGTCGGTACGCTCGGAAAGGACGAGATTACCGAGGAAAACCTGCTGTCCATGATGACGCCGGCAGATCGGCGCGCCAGCGATGCGACAGAATACGCCTCCCGAAAGAAGGCGCTCTCGGCCCCTCTCATGCTAACCGCGACGGGTGTCGCCGCGCACAGGTCGGCGCGCATGTTCGATTTCGACCTTCCCAAGGGGAGCATCGTCGGCGTAGCCGGGCTTGATGGGCAGGGGCAGGACGCTTTTATCCGCGCCTTGGCCGGCATCATCCAGCTGTTCGGTGGCGAGGTGAAGGTCCGCTCGGTGGATGCGGACAAGATGATCGCGCTGCGATCGCTCGACGATGCTGCGAACCTTGGTGTTTCCTACGTCTCCGGGGACCGAAAGCGCGAGGGTATCTTCCCGCAACAAAGCATCTTCGAAAACCTCGCCATCGGCGTCTACAGGAAGAAGCTCGGCCCCCTGGGCGTGATCCGCAAGCCCACGCTGAAACCCATGTTTAAGCGCGAAGTGGATCGTCTGCGCATCAAGATCGGCAGCCCGTCGAACAGGATCACCTCACTGTCGGGCGGCAACCAGCAGAAGGTGCTTATCGGGCGCGCCTTCGCAAACGATCCCCAAGTCATCCTCCTGAATGACCCCGCCCGCGGCGTCGATCTCGGCACCAAGCGCGACCTCTACCGGGAGCTACGTCTGTTCGCTGAAAAAGGCGGCAGTGTCATCTACCTGTCGAGTGAGATAGAGGAGTTCATCGGGTTTGCCGATCGCGTCGACGTGTTCTTCGGTGGAACGTTGTTTCGATCCCTAACCGGCGAGGAAATCGCCGAGGCACCAATCCTCGCCGCTATGTTCGGGAAAGCCCGGGACGCTTCCGTTGATTTCGATCTGGAAAGGACCGCATGATGTCCGCAACCGCTTTCCGTCAAGTCACGCAGGACCGCTCGTTGTTCGTTCCGGCCGGACTTTTCCTCGTCCTCCTTTGCGCTGTCGCCTTCCGGGGCCAGGGTCTGTTCACGAACAATGGTCTGGCCGGAGCCATTCTGGTTGCAACGCCGCTGATCCTGACCACGCTCGCGATAACACCGATCGTCATGGCGGGCCGCGGAGCGGTGGACCTTTCCGTGGGCCCGCTCATGGGCTTCGTCAACGTCACGCTCATTACGTGGCTGGTCGGCAACGGCATCACGCACCCCGTGGCCATCATTGCCTGGGCGGTGGGATTGGGAGCGGTGTTCCAGCTGGTGCAAGCACTTGTGATCATCTATGTGCGCGTCGCGCCCATCATCGTCACGCTCTCCGGTTTCCTCGTTCTGTCGGGCGTCAACCTGATGGTCATGTCGCGTCCCGGCGGTGTCGCTCCAGACTGGATGCTAAGCTGGGGCGCGGGAACGAGCGTATTTTCGCCTGTCCTGTTGCTTCTGCTCGGCGCTTTCGCAATCTGGGGCGTCCTGAGGGGCACGATGTTTTACCGCAACCTGCGGATGACCGGCGCTGACGAGCGGATGGCCTATACCAGCGGTGTGCAGGTCGACGTCGTGCGCATCATCGCCCATATGGTCGGCGGCGTTTTTGCCGGGCTGGCCGCATTGAGCTACACCGCGCTGATCTCGTCCGGCGACCCGACCCAGGGCAGCACCTACACGCTGCAAGCGGTGACGGCGCTGGTCCTTGGCGGCGCCAGTCTCTCCGGGGGCCGCGGCGGTGCGCTCGGCTCGACGCTCGGCGCGATCAACATGTTCCTCATCTCGTATCTTCTGTCCACTTTCAACTTCGGTACGGTTTCCGGCTTCGTCACGCAAATGGCCTTTGGCCTGATCCTCGTTGGGTCACTTCTCGTGAACGTCTTCGTCATCAGCCGCCGCACTGTCGCGTGAGGAGTAAGGAAATGATCTCCACTGTCTTGAACACAGAAATCGGCGCGACCCGTGGCGCCAGCCCTTTGCGCAAGCACAAGAGTATTTCGATCGGCTTCTGTCTCCTTGCGTGTCTGCTCATTCTTGGAGCCCTGCTCGTGCCGGGCTTCGTGTCGCCGCAGAACGCGCGATCGATCCTCCTTCTCGCCGCCTTCCTTGGGCTGGCGTCTGTCGGGCAGACGCTCTGCGCGCTCGTTGGAGCGCTGGATCTTTCCATCCCATACATCATCGGTGGCGCCAATATCCTGCTTCCAAGCCTCATGGTGGCGGGTCTTCCCGCCCCCGTCGCCATGGTCGTCGTGCTTCTCCTTGGCATTTTGGTCGGGGCTTGCAACGGCGCCCTCAGCTTCCGGCTGCAGGGTCAGGCGCTGATCATGTCGCTCGGTCTTGGTTTTGCCGCCGTCGGGGCGGTCCAGATCTACACCTCGCTCGGATCGCAGTTCGGCGGCACCGTCTTTGCGCCCGTCCCCGGATGGCTTCGCAACCTTTCGGCGTTCAACGGCAAGTTCTTCGGTCTGCCGTTTCCACCGGTTATCGTCATATGGGCTTTCATCGCCGTCGCTCTGGGCTGGATAATGCACAACACCTGGTTTGGCCGCAGCCTCTATGCTGTTGGCGGGAGCCGCACGGCCGCCGCCCGCCTCGGAATCTCGGAATTCAAGATCTGGACGGTGATCCACAGCGTCAGCGGGGCGATGTCGGCACTGACCGGAATGCTGCTTCTTGGTTTTTCCGGCGGCGGTTTCGTCGGTGTCGGTGATCCCTACCTGTTCACCACCGTGGCGGCGGTCGTTATCGGCGGAACATCTCTTCTGGGCGGTGCCGGCGGGTATGGGGCGACAGTTCTCGGCGTCCTCGTGCTTACTGTCCTGACCTCGCTTCTCGTCGGCCTGGGGCTCAGTTTCCCGGCACAACAGGCCGTCGTAGGGCTGCTAATCGTCCCCATGGTCGCGATCTACGCCCGCTCACCACACATCCGTAATCAGATTTGAACGTTGCATCGAAAGGAATACCAATGGCTATCTCCACCGCTCTACTTGATCGCCTAAAGGACCCCTCCCTGGTACGCGAGGAAATGCTGGTAGGAGGCGACTGGCGAAAAGAGGGCGCGAGCGGCAAGACGATCCACGTCCACAATCCCTCGACCGGGGACGTGATCGCGAGCCTCCCGAGCGCAGGACTCCAGGACGTCCGCGAAGCCATCGACGTCGCCAAACTCGCCCAGAAAAAGTGGGCCGCACGATCGGGCAAGGAACGTGCCGGCGTCATGCGGAAGTTCTTCGAACTCGTCACGGCCAACACCGAGGACCTAGCGATCATCCTGACGTCCGAGATGGGCAAGCCTCTGGCCGAGGCACGCGGCGAGATCGCCTACGGCGCTTCCTACATCGAATGGTTCGGGGAAGAAGCCAAGCGCGTTTACGGTGACACCATTCCGGGGCATCAGGCCGACAAGCGCCTGATTGTCATCAAACAGCCCGTCGGCGTGGTGGCGGCCATCGCGCCCTGGAACTTTCCTTCCGCCATGGTCTGCCGCAAGATCGCCCCGGCGCTGGCATCCGGCTGCGCCATCATCTTCAAGCCGGCCGCCGAAACCCCCTTGTCGGCCCTTGCTCTTGCAATCCTCGCTGAGCGCGCCGGAATACCCGGCGGCCTGTTCAGCGTCCTGCCGACAGACAACGCCCGGATGTTCGGTGAAGAAGTCTGCTCGAACCCCGTCGTCAAGAAGTTGACCTTCACAGGATCTACCGAGGTCGGCCGCATCCTGATGGCGCAGGGCGCACAAAAGATCATGAAGCTCAGCCTCGAACTCGGCGGCAACGCTCCCTTCATCGTCTTCGACGATGCCGACCTCGACGAGGCCGTGGAAGGAGCGATGCTGTCCAAGTTCCGCAATGCCGGCCAGACCTGCGTTTGCGCCAACCGTCTCTACGTCCAGAGCGGGGTCTACGACCGCTTCATAGAAAAACTGGCGGCGCGGGTTTCCGCCCTCAAGGTTCTTGACGGTTTCGAGGATGGAGCCACCATCGGTCCCCTGATCAACGAGGATGCAGTGGCGAAGCTCTATAGCCACATCGACGACGCGGTCGGTAAGGGTGCGAAGGTCGTTGTCGGCGGCGCAAGGGACGAGCGTGGTGGCACCTTCGTCCAGCCGACGCTTCTCTCGGAAGCCACAAAGGAAATGAAGGTCGCACGAGAGGAGACCTTTGCGCCGCTCGCCCCGGTCTTCAGGTTCGAAACGACGGACGAGGTCATTGAACTGGCCAACGACACCGAGTTCGGTCTCGCTGCCTACTTCTACGCCAACGACCTTCGAAACGTCTGGAAGGTTACGGAGGCCCTGGAGTACGGGATGGTCGGCGTCAACACAGGCCTGATCTCGACGGAGGTCGCACCGTTCGGCGGCGTCAAGCAGTCGGGGTTCGGCCGCGAGGGCTCAAAATACGGCCTGGATGACTTCCTTTCGATGAAATACGTCTGCATGGGCGGCATACAATCGTAGTCCAACGGCTGGTGGCGGGTCTTAACGCTCGCCACCCGCAATGTTTAAGCTGGTCACGGAGGCCCGATGACACCTTCTGCAGGAGGCGGGGAAACTCTTGGTCAAGACCGCGCCGGCAGCCTTAAAAACGAGGCGGTAGACCGCGAGCAGGACCCGGCCGATCACGCTGCCCAGGCGAACGTCGAGGGCAGAACGGCAATGGAACGTCGGAACGTGCGGAGAGAGGCAGGCGCTGGACTCGCCTTTGTCGCGGGCCTGTCTGCTTAAGGCTCGCTTTGAGGCAACGTCCGATGATCCGGCCGACAGTTTCGTCGGTGTATCTCGATGGGACGGAGACCGCGCGCCACCGGCCGCTCGCTGGCAAGATCATCACCGGTATGTCTGCTTTCTGCTGGCGGCACGTCGACGCAAGGCTCACGCGTCGGGACGCTGAAGGCGCGCGGCGCGGTGACGATATGAGTCAGACTGCGCAGGACAGGCGACACAGCATAATCCGGAATGTAGCCGACGTAGCCATCGAAATCGGCCTTCACCCTGTCCGCACGAGTGCTCTTTTGGCTCAAGGGCAGCACCCGGTGGAACCTCACTTCCCACTTGCATATTCTGCAATGGCGTGCAGGTTCGTCAACTGCCGCAAGGCCTCGATGCGGCGCTCACGGATCGCCGAGAAATTGCGCCGTCGCAGACTAATAGTTTGACCTGGAAGAGCCCACTATCTTACCGCGACCTGGTCGCGTTGCAATGATGAAACGGGGTTGCGCCTCACACCTGCGTTGCAGAGTGTCCGGGCGAGACCGTGACCACGGCCCCGCCCGGACGTTGCCCTGGGAGGCTGACGTCTGGACAATGTTTGCCGCGAGAGCTTAGTGCTTCATTCGCAGGATCGGCTTGATGACCTTGCCGCTCTCGGAATCGGCCATTGCCTCGTTGATCTGGTCGAGATCGTAGAACTGGACGAGTTTGTCGAATGGGAACCGTCCTTGCTGCCAGTATTCGATGAGTTCAGGTATGAATTTGGAGGGAATGCTCTGGCCTTCGACCACACCGACGAGCGTCCGGCCGAACAGAAAGTTGCCGATGTCGACGATCCCTTCCGTTCCGAGCGCGGACGATCCGACCAGTCCGCAGGTTCCTGGCGTGCCGAGGCAATCGACCGCCTGGCGAAACACCTTCGGCGAGCTCGTGCATTCGAGACTGAAGTCTGCGCCTTCGGGAATGATTTCCCTGATCGCCCTGACGCTATCCCCATTGCGGGCGTTTATGATGTGGGTCGCACCGAGTTCAATCGCCAGTTCGAGACGTTCGTCGTTGAGATCGATCACGATGATGGTCGAGCATCCGGCGATCTTCGCCGCCATGACGGCTGCCATGCCGACTGCACCCGCGCCGAACACTGCAATGGAAGATCCTGGTTTGGGCTTGAGGCAGTTGAGAACCGCACCGGCGCCCGTTTGCAGCCCGCAGCCCAGCGGTCCCATGAGTTCGAGGGGAACATCTTTGGAAACCTTGACCGCATTGCGCTCGCTGGCGATGGCGTAGGTGGCGAAAGAAGACTGCTCGAAGAAGCACCCGCTGATCTGGGTACCGTGTGAATCATGGAGCGGGCAGCTGCCATCCGGCCGGGTGCCACGGAAATTTCTGCCGAAAAAGTCCTCACAATAATAAGGCGTGCCTGCCCGGCACTTCTCGCATTTCCCGCAATATGCGTAGCTTAGAGCCACGTGGTCGCCGGGCGAAATCCCTTTTACATCGGCCCCGACCACTTCCACGACGCCGGAGCCTTCATGGCCTAGAACCACGGGCTGCGGTACGTCATATCCTTGGTCGCGAACAACCATGTCGGTGTGGCAGACACCGCTCGCCACGATCCGGACGAGGATTTCGTCGGAGCGAGGCTGATCGATACCGATGCATTCCAGAACAAGAGGCTTTGCCTTTTCGCGCGAAATTGCAGCGTATGCTTCTTTCATAAAGTGACTCCTCAAGTGCGCGCTCGGCCGGTGGGTGACACTTGTAGGCGTTAGCAGACAATCAGTCAATTATGTTCGGTAAACGAAAATGCTCACTGAGGCCATCCCAGCGCTCTACACGGACATGTGAAGAAACAAAGCGATGTGATATCAATTGCTTCCTCAAGGGTGTGCGGCCAATCTAGATCTTCGTTTGAATGGTCGGCTATATTAAAACTAGAATTCTCGTGACAGATTGACTGGTCCACCGTGGCGTTCATCGAACGCTCCGGCTGATGGTGGCGCCCGTTTTTCCTGCGTCTAGGCCTCGTGTTCCGGGCGGTAGAAGCGATAATGGGTCCAAACCTCCCTTTCATGAACCTCGCCGGCGAGGCGTGGTCTCCACTGTTTCCTGTTTGCGCGCTCCTGGCGGTGAGATCATGGCGACGGCTTTGTCTTATTGCCGTATCGAACCGAGCGGCAACAAAATGATAGATAAATCAGTATGTTGTACAGATAGCGCGTCAAAAAGCCGAAATTCAAGATAGTTTATTGACAGATTGTCTGCTTATTCATAATGATGCGATCTGCCGTTTAGGGGGAGAATTCGGCGACAGCTGGAGAATAACGGCGCTCCAGGTCGCAGACAAAATGGCCGCGTTGGGTGGCAAGAGGAGGAGAATTTCGATGAAAAGACGTACATTCCTACAGACGGGCAGTGCCTTGATTGCAGCGGGCGCGTTCGGAATACCGGGCATTCTGCGGGCAGACGATACGATCGCCCTGCTGCCCGACACTTGGCCGTCCGAAGGGGAAAACCCCGTCGTCGAAGCTGGTAAGTTCGCCAAGGCAGGTCCCTGGAAGATCGGTCACAGCCACTATGGCCTGGCCGGTTCAACGCACACGTATCAGACCGCATTCGAGGCTGAATACGAGATCACCAGGAACAAGCCCCGTGTCGCCGACTATCAATTCCGAAGCGCCGACCTCAACGCCTCAAAACAGGTCGCCGACATCGAAGATCTGATCGCACAAAAAGTCGATGCAATCATCATTGCGCCGCTTACAACAGGCTCGGCCGTGGAAGGCATCAGGAAGGCAAAGGCCGCCGGCATTCCCACGGTCGTCTATCTCGGTCGCGTCGACACCGAGGAATTCACGGTGCAGGTCCAGGGCGACGACTTCTACTTCGGTCGGGTGATGGCGCAGTTCCTGGTCGATAAACTCGGCAACAAGGGAAAAGTGTGGGTGCTGCGCGGCGTCGCAGGGCATCCGATCGATGCTGATCGTTACGCCGGGGCGATGGAAGTCTTCAGCAAGTCCGGCCTCCAAATCACCTCAACCCAGCACGGCAGCTGGTCCTACGAGGACTCAAAGAAGATCGCCGAAAGCCTCTATCTCTCTGATCCCGATGTCGCCGGGGTCTGGACTGACGGCGCAAACATGTCGCTCGGGGTCCTGGACGCGCTGCAGGAAGCCGGGGCTTCCACCATTCCACCGATCACGGGAGAAGCGCTCAACGGTTGGATGCGTCGTTGGAATGACGAAAAGCTCTCTTCGATTGGGCCAATTTGCCCTCCGGCTCTTTCGACGGCAGCCCTGCGTGCTTCCTTCGCGCTTCTCGAAGGCAAGCCGATCCAGCGCAACTGGACCAACCGGCCCAAGCCGATCGTCGATGGCAATCTTGCGCAGTTTTACCGCTCCGATCTCACGGACGCTTACTGGGCCCCAACAGAAATGCCGAATGAGAAGCTCCTCGAGTACTTCAAGGCCTGACGCATGGAGGGCGCGGACAAGGCGCGCCCTCTTCACCCTCGCAGATGGAAAGTGTTCATGAGTATGCTTGTCGAGATGGTCGGCATCAACAAGTCCTTTGGTGCGACCAAAGTCCTGTCGAATGTTCAATTTTCGCTTGAACGCGGCTCCGTGCACGCATTGATGGGCGAGAACGGGGCGGGGAAATCCACGCTGATGCGAATTCTAGCCGGCGTCTATCAACAGACCGCTGGACGCATCCGTCTGCGAGGAGAAGAGGTGACCTTCCGGTCCCCTAAGGAAGCGCGTCTCGCCGGGGTGTCGACAGTGTTTCAGGAGTTCACCCTGATCCCCAATCTCACGGTCGCCGAAAACATGTTTCTGGGGCACGAACCGCGGCGTGCCGACGGGTCGATAGACAAGGTGGAGGTCGTCGAGCGATCCCGCAAGCTACTTGCCGACGTATTCCCTCAACTGGACGCCACGGCGATCGTGGAAACGCTGACGGTTGCCCAGCAGCAGGCAGTGGAAATCGCCAAAGGCCTGACATCCAATGCCGATGTCTTCATTTTCGATGAGCCCACCGCGGCACTAAACTCGACGGACGTCGCTCATCTCTTCAAGGTCATCCGCGATCTGAAGGCGCAAGGCAAGGCCGTCGTCTACATCTCGCATCGGATGAACGAGGTGTTCGAGCTGTGCGACACGATCACCGTCATGAAGGACGGGGCCTGGGTAAAGACAGCCAGGGCGGAAGACTTCAATCTCCAAACGCTTGTCGCAACCATGGTTGGACGGGAGCTTCAGAATTTCTTTCCGCCGAGGGCACAGGCCATTGGATCGCCGATGCTCGACGTGGCAGGGCTTCGTCTCAATGACCATGGCGCGCCAGTCGGTTTTTCCGTACGCACGGGCGAGATCATCGGGCTCGCCGGGCTGGAGGGCCAGGGGCAGCGTGAAATCATGCGTGCAGTCGTCGGGGTCGAAACCGTGGCTGCCGTGACCGTCCGGCGTCGCCGCGACGATAGCATGATCGGTGTGAACGTATCCTCCGGCTTTTCGAGTGCGATCTCAGCCGGCATTGGTTTCATTCCTGAAGACCGCAAGCAGGAAGGCCTGTTTCTTCGGCTTCCGATTCACGACAACATCGCACTTGGCAAGCAGTTGAACCGGAACATGGCGAGCGTTGCATGGCGTTCCATCTCCAGGGTTCACGATGTCATAAAGTCGCTCCGTGTTGCGGCCGCCGACCCGGCCTCGCCCGTCGGCAAACTTTCGGGCGGAAACCAGCAAAAGGTGCTTCTTGGCCGCTGGCTGCTGTCGGGGGTCGATATTCTTGTCATCGAGGAGCCGACACGTGGCGTCGATGTCGGCGCGAAAGCGGAAATCTACAAGCTGCTTCGCGATTTTGCCGATCGTGGCGGTGCAGTGATCGTCTCCTCACGCGAGCACGCCGAACTGATCGGGCTCTGTGACAACATCCTGGTCGTTCACGACAGGAAGATCGTCGGGCAGATGCCCGCGCTTGATGCCACAGAAGAAACCATTCTGGGAACCGCACTCGGCTCGAACTCCGCGCACGATCCGCGCGCCGCTGTTCATTGAGGAGGATACATGAATACCGTCCCAAAGTTCCTGAAGACACCTTATAGGGCGGGTGCGATCCGGCTGTCGATCGGGACGCTACTCGTCCTTGTGGTCGCCTCGATCATCCTGCTTCCAGAATTTCTGGCGACGGAGAATCTGTCGAACCTGCTGGCCCAATCGACTGTTCTTGTCATTTCTGCCCTTGGCCAGACCTTTGTGATCCTGACGGGCGGCCTCGATGTTTCCGTCGGTTCGATCATCAGCGTGACGACCACGATCATGACACTCGACATGCCCGAGGTTGTCCGTGTCATGCTTTGCATTGCGGTTGCGATCGCATTCGGACTGGCGAATGGATACGGCGTAGCCAGGCTCAACGTCCACCCGATCATCATGACCCTGGCAACCATGGGTATCGGCCAGGGATTGGCGCTTATTATTCTTCCTATCCCCGGCGGGAAAGTGCCTGATTGGCTGTCGGCGTCAGTCGCGGGTTCCGTCGGGCCCGTGCCAAACTCGCTGCTCTGGCTGATCGCTGCCACCTTCGTTGCGGCCTGGTTGCTCTATCGCAGGCCGTTTGGCCTCTACCTGTTCGCCTCGGGTGGTAACGACTTCAATGCCCGCATGAATGGCGTCCCGGTCGAACGCACAGTCATCAAGGCCTACATCCTGTCGGCGCTATTTGCTTGTGCTGCTGGGATGTTCCTCGCCGGCCGCCTTGCCTCGGGCGATCCCAAGGGGGGCGCCACATTCGGAATTGAATCCGTTACCGCAGCAGCGCTCGGCGGTGTTCACCTGGCTGGCGGTATCGGCAGCATCCTCGGCACTGTGGCCGGCGCGGCTATCCTCGGCATCGTCAACAACGTGATGAACCTCGCCAACGTCTCGGCATTCCTCCAGTCGGTCGTCAAGGGTCTTCTGCTGCTGGCACTCGTCGTCTCGCAACGTCGCAAAACAATCGGACTTTGAAAGAGATGGACCTCTCGATGACCACAACAGATGCGAAAATTGAGACGCCATACCGCACGCTCACCGCAAGACGCGTGCTTTCCTGGGTGCTCGGTTTGCCCCCGGCATATTACGTGCTCGCAATCCTGATCGCCGTGGCCCCCGCGGTAAGTGCGACGCTGATCAATCCGAACTATTGGTTCGTGATCCTGAAACAGTCAGCGCCGCTCGGGATCGCGGTGCTGGCGCAATCTCTTGTCATGCGGGTGCGTTCGATTGATCTCTCGGTCAGTGGCGTGTTTGCTTTTTCGATCTATCTCGCCAGCTCCGGGCTCCCCAACGGTTACCCGCCCTTCGTCACGGTCCTGATGCCGATCGTCATCGGCCTTGGAGTCGGTCTGATCAACGGCGCCCTCGTGGCCTATGTCCGCGCCTCCGCGGTCATCGCGACGCTGAGCGTATCGGCGATCCTCATAGGGATCGTCCAATTCATGAGTTCGGGCCGTGCACCGGGTTCGACACCAAGCTGGCTTCGCGTCCTGACGAGCGGGAACATCTACGGCCTGTCTTACTCCGTGATCGTCTGGATCGGGATTTCCGTTCTTGTCGCTCTGGCGTTCCGCTTCTTGATCCTTGGGCGATACTTCCGCGCTGTCGGCGACAATCCGAGAGCGGCGGAGATAACAGGCATACCTCTGGCCCGCACGATTTTTGTCTCCCATACGCTTGCGGGCACGCTGACGGGCATCGCCGCCCTGGTTCAGGTGTCGGCGCTGGCCGTTGGCACGATCAAGCCCGGCTTCGACACCTTCATGAACGCTCTCGCCGCGACGATTCTCGGTGGGGTGACGTTCGGCGTCGACCGCGGTGGCGTCGCGGGGCCTTTCGTTGCGGTCGTCGCCTTCAGTTTCCTCTTCGCGATGTTGACGGTGTTCGGCATCCAGGAGCCCGGCAAACTTATCGTCCAGGGCGGGATCATCGCTCTTGCGGCAATCGTTTATGGAGCACGCGTCGGTCGCGTCTAGCCCGCACAGGATGCCAAATAGGTCATTCCCGGCGTCAACGCGGGAGAATGCAGGAGAAAAGCATGGTGAAGATAACAGCGGCCGTCGCCGTAAAACCGAAAGCTCCACTTGAGTTTCGTGAACTTGAGCTGGCGGATCCAGAAGGCGATGAAATTCTCGTGCGGACGGTCGCCACGGGCATCTGCCATACCGACCTGTTGCTCCGTGATGGGATCTTTGGGCCTCCCGCTCCGGTCATACCGGGACATGAAGGTGTTGGCATCGTCGAGGCCATCGGGGCGGACGTCCAAGGGTTAAGGGTCGGCGACCACGTTGCGCTCAGCCAGAGTTCATGTGGCTTCTGCGGCGACTGCCGGCGCTCTCACCCGATGAACTGCCAGAACTACACCCAGTACAATCTGACGGGGCTTCGCCCGAACGGCAAGAAGGCCTTGGTCTGTGATGAAGTCGGCATCGCCAGCAACTTTGTCGGCCAGTCATCCTTCGCGACCCACATCCTGGCGACTGAAAACAACGCCGCGCAACTTCCCGGGGATTTCGACCTGACGAATGCGGCCCCGCTCGGTTGCGGCATGGCAACTGGAGCCGGTACCGTCATCAACGCCATGAAGCCGGAGATCGGACAAACCATTGCCGTGTTCGGCGCGGGAGCAGTGGGCATGGCGGCGGTGATGGCCGCCAAGGTCCGCCGGTGCAGCAAGATCATCATCATCGACCTGAACGAGCAGCGTCTGGCGATGGCCAAGACGTTGGGCGCGACCCACGCAATCAACGGCAGGGACCCAGACGTCGTGGAGCAGATCCACGCCTTGACGGGTGGCGGTGCCGATTTTGCGATCGACGCCGTGGGTATCATTCCCGTCATCCTGAACACGATCAAATGCACGCGGGCAGGGGGCCATGTCGTCCTCCTCGGGCTCGACGCGCTCGGCAAGGACATTCCAATTCCGCTGGACCTCATGGTCTTCAACCGGAAAATTCAGGGTGCCATCCTCGGAGACCAGATCCCGCAGCTCTTCATTCCCCAACTGGTCGAACTAAACCAGGTGGGCTTATTCCCGTTCCAGAAGCTGATCACAAAGTATCCGTTCGAGAAAATCAACGAGGCCATCGCCGATGCCGAAGCTGGCCGCGTGATCAAGCCCGTCATCGTCTTCAACTAGGAGCTTCCCACATGCCATCGAGCAAGTCCGACGAACAGCATCTCATTGTAGAGTTCAAAACATCGACGCGTAACCGGGACCGTGTCAACACACTGCTCCAGGAGTTTGTCGGCCCTGCCCGCGAGGAAGAGGGCTGCCTTTACTATAATCTATACCAGCGCTCCGACGAGCCCAATACGTTCTTCATTCTCGATGGTTGGGCAAACGAGGAGGCAACCGCGCGTCACGGAGAATCTGCGAACGTCAAGCGTGTTCTCGAACCATTGCTTCCGTTGCTGGTAAGCCCCCCTTCCATCATCGTGAGCAGTCGTATCAGCGACTGAGCTTGTGATCGTGCAACACCGAAAGACGCGCTCGATCCGAGGCGGTTTTCCAAAGGCTCGCGGGAGGACGAAATGGAGCATCGAGTTGTCATCGTGGGAGGCGGTTTCGCCGGCCTCCAATTGGCCAAGGATCTCAAATGTCCAAACCTCTCGATCACGATCATCGACAGACGCAATCATCACCTGTTCCAGCCGCTGCTTTATCAGGTCGCCACGACCGTCCTGGCGACCTCCGAGATTGCCTGGCCCATTCGCGCAGTATTCCGTGGAAGGAAAGATGTCACGACGCTTCTTGGCGAGGTCGTGGGCGTCGATGTCGAGAAGCGGTCCGTCTCGCTCAAGGGCGGTCATGTTATTCCCTACGATACCCTTGTTCTCGCAACGGGGGCCCGTCACGCGTATTTCGGCAGGGATGAATGGGAGCCCTTCGCGCCCGGGCTGAAGGCCTTGGAAGACGCCACCACCATCCGCCGCCGCCTTCTCCTGGCGTTCGAAAAGGCGGAGCTGGAAACCGATCCCCATGCACGCGCGGCAATGCTGACCTTCTCGATAATCGGTGCGGGGCCGACAGGTGTCGAAATGGCCGGGATCATCGCTGAACTGGCTCAAAGGACGCTTGTCGAGGAATTCAGAAACATCGATACGACTTCGGCGCGCATTCTTCTTGTAGAGGCAGGGCCGCGTGTTCTGCCTGTTTTCCACGAGGCGTTATCGCAATACGCCGAGCGGTCCCTTGCGTCGATGGGCGTCGAGGTTCGCACAGGACGGCCGGTAACCGACTGCACCGAGGAAGGTATATCGATCGGGGACGAGTTCGTCCCGAGCCGAACGGTCATATGGGCGGCGGGCGTGCAGGCATCCAAGGCCGCCGTGTGGGTCGGGGCGGAGACAGATCGAGCAGGGCGGGCTATTGTGCAGCCCGACCTCACGGTCTCAGAACAGCCGGAGATCTTCGTTGTCGGCGATACAGCTTGCGTCAAGACCGATGAGGGATCGCTGGTTCCTGGTATCGCGCCTGCCGCAAAGCAGCAGGGAAAATACGTCGCCCAAGTGATCAAGGCCCGCCTTAAGCAGCGCGCAGCGCCGCCTCCCTTCAAGTACAGGCATCTTGGTAATCTTGCGACCATTGGACCAAGCTCCGCGGTGATCGATTTCGGCAGGCTTCGGCTCAAGGGCTCCATCGCCTGGTGGATCTGGGGCTTTGCCCACATCTACTTTTTGATCGGAACACGGAGCCGAATGGCGGTCGCGCTGAGCTGGCTTTGGGCATTTACCTCCGGACACCACTCTGCCCGCCTTATTACCCAGAAGGAGACGCTGAAGGACGAGGTCTAGCAGGGATTCGTCAGTGACGTGGCGGACGCACGCCGCGCATTCGTGGGTATTGCGCGGAAAGACCTTGTCACCTGCAGCTATTGAAGGAACGACACATGAGCGAGTTTTTGAAAGACAGCATTATCGTTCCACCGACCTCGACCGTGGAACCCGAGAATGGCGAGTGCCTATCTGAGGGCCAGTCTGCAATAGACGTTGACGCGCTCGACGATGCTGCGCGTGCAAGCGTTGAGGGCCAAACGAATGCCGTACGCGTCAGAGAGCCGCGTGTGAAAGCGTAGGACTTTCGGGAAAGATGCCGTTCCCCAGAGACATCCATGGGCTGTTCCATGGAAGGTCCAACTGTGGCACGGCCAGACTTAACCGACGCGCGCGCCAAAGACCTCGTGAAGCCGGACGTCGAAAAGCCTATGGATTGTCCGTCGATCATCTTTCCATGTCCTCGTGGCTGCTTGGGGTCGGAGAGGCGGGAGACATTTGGAGATAGGTGTGTGGTTTCCCTGTTAAGATACGAACGAGTTGCTGGATCTCACGATTTCACACATGGACCGTTTTCCGCGTGAAACCAGGATCTAAGACTCACAACGCTTGCCGGACGCCGCCGACGGAAGGGTTTATCGAAGGAGGACAGACCGCTGCCGGCTCTCATGCAGGCAAAGTATGCGTGTTGGTGGGCGCGTCAAACCCGGTCGGTTTCTGTCTTGCGCAGTCTTTCCTCGAAACTGGCTACCGTGTCGCCGTAGGCGACCTCGACCCTTCAGACTTCAGTTCATTAACCGCAGTCTCGGGGACGAATTTGTTTCCGGTTAAGGTCAATTTGAATAGGGATGTGTATGTCAATTCAATGGTCGATCAGGTCTACCTACGCTGGAGCCGGGTCGATATTCTGGTGAACATAGCCTTCCGTCGCCGTGAATGCGCCGATCCGCTTTCCGCTGCGGATCTCGGGCTTGATGCCGTTTCCAATCTGATAAGGGTGACAAGTGCTTTCGGCTCCCGCCTCCAGGGGGAGGAACTCGCTGTTGTGAATATCGCGTGGTTTGACGAGCAGTCGCTGCTAGAGGCCGACCGCGAAGCTGTGCTCCAAGCGGCCTTGCGAACTATGACGAGTGCGATGGCGAAGAAGTATTTCGACTCGGGGCTTCGGATAAACGCTGTTCATACCAGAAATGCGCGTTCTACATCTTACGTTCAAAGTGAGACGCTTAGGACACTTGTTCAAGCTGTCCAATTCCTCGCAAATCCAGAACTGTCTGGAAAGCTCACGGGGAACGTCCTGCACATCGACCTGAAACCTGACGATAGTCTTTTCCGAGGATAATTCGCAAAGACATTAACTTGTCGTTAAGGTTGATAGTTTGAGCGTCAATTCGACGTGGAAATCCTAACAAGATGTAAAGCACTTTGCATCTCCGCCTTCGAACATTCTTCCTCTTCGTTTAGGTCGAATAACTAAAACTCCAGAAATGGGTGGCAGTGCCCGCTTTAGTCATTTGGAGGTCCTATGTTCGTCGATCGCTTGCTATCCGCTTTCAGCATCCGAGCGAAAGTCTTATTAGTACTGGTGCCGCTGGTCATGATACTGGCGGCCGTCGGTGTCGTGAGCCTGCAGGCGACCGGATTGCTGCAATCTCGCCTTCGGCTATCGAGCGAAGTTCTTGAGACTTTGAGCGGATTTCGGGACGTCTCTGAGAGCATGAACCGGTTTTTGGCGCAGAGTTCGACGGAGAACCGCGATGTGGCCCTGGCAAGTCTAAGCGGGCAGGGCGCCACGATGCTGTCGCTTCAGGAAGCCGCCGCTGACGTTGGTAGTGACACTCGTGCTCTTGAAAGCAGTGAGTCCGCGATGTCCGCGATTTCTGACAGCATGGACCGCATGTGGTCCCTGCACAACGATGAGCTGGCCATTCGTCGTGACGTTGCCGCGAGCTTGACTGAGATCAAGCAGGTCGCGGCCGACCTGAAGCTGGCCGCGGTTAAAGTCCGTGCGCAGGTCCGCAACCAGGAGAACTCTGGCAAAACGATGCTCAGAGAGGCTACCCGCTCAATCGACACGGCGGCAATCATGCAGCGGTTGTCGGAAAATTTAGTGAACCTGCCGGCCAGCGCGATGCAAACCCCCGAGGCACAGCAACAAGCGCTCATGATTAAAAAGGCGATGAAAACTGTCAAGCGCGTCGTTACAACGGGCGATGATGGACAAGCAGTCGCAAACTTGGAACAGGCAATCTCCAGGGTCGTCGCTAATTCCGGGCTGGATAGCGCTTTCCTTCACAGCCTTGGGATCGACCTTAGTGCGTTTGCCCCGCGACTGCGAGATGACGCCATACAGCATATGATCGAGGGAACCCATGCAGTTCGAGCCTTGGATAAGCCATTGGCAGAATCGGAGACGCTCGTTGCGGCAGTAGCATCAGTAGGCCAGGATGCCAATTCGATTGAGATTGAGATAAACAACCTGTTGCAGGCGGCCAGCCCGGAAAACCAGCAGCGACTTGTTGAGCAACTTACGAAACTGACGCGTGACACCGTAGCGGTTGGAGGCGTAGCCGGTTCATTGCCAGACTTCCCCAAAATGGAGGAGACCCTCTACTCACAGGGGGATGCCGTCGAACAGAATACCGAGAAGTTGGTCAAGATCGCGGAAGGGCGGCAGGCGCAGTACGCAGAGGCCGATAAAACCGTCCAGTCGATATGGAAAAATCTCGTGTCGTTCGCGTCTACGCAGGAACATGACGCTCACCGGGAAAGCGATTTCGCCCGACTGTTGTCCGCAGCTGCTACCGTCTCGGGTGTCTTGGTCGCCCTCTTGGCTGGAGCCGGCCTGATGGCGACATTGCGCGCGCCAATCGCACGGATCGCAAGGCGCATGCAGGGGCTAGCAACCGGTGATCTTCAATCAGACATCGTTGGCTGCCAGCGGAAAGACGAGATTGGCGATATGGCTCGCGCGCTTGAAGTTTTTCGCGGAAATGCGGTCTCCAAGCTCGAAGTTGAAGCACGTGCGCAAAACGACCGGAAAACGGCTGATCAGGAGCGGACGGATCGTGAGTTTGAACGTGCTCAGCTTGAGAAAGAAGTGTCCAGCGCTGTGCAAACACTCGGGGAGGCACTATCTCGATTGGCCCGGGGAGACATTTCGCAAACCATCGACCGCCACTTCCACCCCAATCTCGAGCAACTGCGGCGTGACTTCAACCACTCACTGTCCGTCCTCAGGGATACGGTGTCCCATATCGACGAGAACACCCAACAAATCAAATGGGGAACCAACGAACTTTTCAAAGCCTCTGATGATTTGTCGCGCCGGACTGAACGACAAGCTGCTTCTCTCGAAGAAACCGCCGCAGCCGTTGAGCAAGTGACTGCGACAGTGAGGAACTCCTCGGAGAATGCCTGTGAGACACAAGCGTTTGTTTCTGCAGTCAAGGAACATGCAGAGGGCGCGGCCATCATTGTAACTGATGCTATAAGCGCCATGGGGCGAATTCAGGATGCATCCTACAAGATCGGTCAGATCACAGGATTGATCGACACGATTGCATTCCAGACGAACTTGCTTGCGCTGAATGCCGGGGTTGAAGCAGCTCGTGCCGGCGACGCTGGAAAAGGCTTCGCGGTCGTTGCACAAGAAGTACGCGAGCTTGCCCAAAGGTCGTCAGCCGCAGCGCTCGAGATCCGGCAGTTGATTTCAGAATCTTCGTCAGAGGTGGCTGTCGGTTCGGATTACGTCGGCAAGACCGGGGAGGCTCTGCACAGTATAGCGGCATCCATCGTGCAGATTTCTGATCGCATCGACCAGATTGTGAGTTCCAGCCGCGAACAAGCGACTTCGCTGGCCGAGATCAATAACAACGTCAATGTTCTTGATCAGGGGACGCAACAGAATGCAGCCATGGCTGAGGAGACAAACGCTGCAACGAAGACGCTTTCTGATCAGACTGTCGAACTCAGCGAACGGCTTGCTGGGTTCAAGCTATCAGATGACAGGCTGGCTCATCGGGTAGGTCTCGCTGCATAGGGCAGCCGTAGTCAGGTTCGAAGCATTCCGATGGCGGGCCATGCCGCTAGTCGATCGAATGAAAGTCACATACCCCAGCGCACGATTTCGCTTCGATGCGCCGGTCTCTCTCCTGGTAGCTCTTTGTCGCTCTCCGTCGCGCAGGATTTGGCACGGCCCGGGCCAACCTTAAGACAACGAAACTATCATCCAGTGCTCAGACTTTGAAAGGTGTCTATCCGTGTGCGTACGTGAGTTGATAATTGGATTTTTTCTCGCCGCAACCCTGGCCATCCCGCTGACGGCAAAGGCTGGCGGGCTCAGTGAACTGCCGCGGGAAGAGCGAAAGACCTACGAGTTATTGGACCCGCGGTTGCCCACGGGAGAGTCTGTGTTTCGGAATTTCAGAGCAAAGCGAGCGCCACCGTGGAAAATTGGTTACGCCTCGAGCTACGCTGATAACACATGGCGTGCGAACGTCCTTGATGAGTTTACAAATGAGCTTCTGCCGACTTTCAAGAAGGCTGGGCTGGTATCCGAGCTCGTCGTTACACAGTCCAATCTCGATGATAACGCCCAGATCAGCCAAATGCGGCAGATGGTAGATGATGGTGTCGACGCCATAATCATATGCTGCTCCAACCTTACAGCGCTCAACCCGACAATAGAGTACGCCTATTCGAAAGGCGTGCCTGTTATCTCATACTCCGGTTATGTGACGTCGCCGTTCGCAATCAATGCGACAGAGAATAACATGCAAGGCGGTTTTGAGGCGTCAAAGTGGTTGGCTGAAGAAATCGAAGGCAGCGGCAATGTGCTGCTTGTGTCCGGGATCACTGGCTTCGCCTCCTCAGACAGCTTCCAGGTCGGCGCCACAAAAGCCTTGGAGTACTATCCCGAGATCAACGTCGTCGGACAGGTTGACGGGAAATGGACAGACAGCGTCGCACGATCTGAAGTGCAGAAATTCCTTGCCGCTAACCCTGGCCGAATTGATGGTATTATAGTTCAGTCGGGAGCCGAGTCTGGTGTGATCGACGCCGTCCGCCAATCCGGGCGCGAGATAGTGCCGATCGTGCTTGGCGGAGAGGCTTCGGCATCATGCTACTGGCGTAAGAATCCTGAATTTGTAAGCAGGAGCTTTCACTTCTGGCCGCCGCGCTCCGAGGCTCGTTTCGTTTGGGACGTGATGATGCGCACTCTGGAGGGCCAAGGTCCGAAGATACAGTCCATTCTGCGACCGGCGATTCCTTACACGATCGATGATGTAAAAGCGGATTTGCCAGCCGATTGCGATGCTAATAGTGAAGACTGGCTCGAACCGAAGGATGCAGCTTGGTGGACTGCTGCCGCTGCCGCTAAATATTTCGACAATCCAGCAGATCCGCTTTCTTGGAGGCCAACAAACTGATCTTGCACGCTGTATAGGCAGCGAAACGCTACCCCGCCCGGCCTGGGGCGGGGTTGACGACATGGGGGATGCCGCTGGTCGCGTCAGCAGGAATTCTAGAAACGATCCGGTTCCGAAGGAACGACGATGTTGCCCGGCCTGGGCACTCTCGCCCCGGATGCTGGGGATATTCTACTGGGCTATTACTGATCCTGTTCCATAATTGTTATTATCTGATTTTCACTAACTACCTGAAAAGGCTATATAATATAGGGTATAAATTCATCGTGCAATATTCGGGAGCCTCTGGTCGCCCTGTTACACGTTTCCCTCGCCCATTTCTTCTTGATGGTCGAAGCCAATAGGCGAGACGCTCGAGGCGTTCGCTTAAGCAACATACGTGGGCATCACTATCTCGCCCCCGTCAAGCTGGGATCGCGTTTCGGTTCTGGCTTCGAAAGATCTTCGCATTTAATGTAATCGGCGGCCGCAACCGATATAGGGATGAGTTCGCGTCATGACAAAATTTGGGATCCTCATACTGCTCTCAACAGCAACTGCGATCATCCTTGGACTAAATGCCGTCCTTTTTGACATTTTGGACAAGCTCCCACCTGAAGAGCGCCCAGTCGTGTGGCCTGTGCGCTAGCAAACAATATGTTCGCTTGCAGTCGGGACCAAGTTCCATAAGAAGAACCTATCTTATTGTTGCTAACATGTTGAAACAAATGGGGTAACTAGCTATATACTGAGCTGCCCTCTGCTGGCTGAACTGATGGTCCCGCCGCGCCCTTCACTCCGAAATATCAATTTCCGTAAGATTATGCCTCGGCCTCTAGCGCATGCTTCACTCGCACGACCAGCAGCGCCACGGCAACAACCACGATTGGAATGGACACGAGCAACGGGCTGATGTGCAGGTCGGCATGATCGGCAGACTCAAATGCAACCTTCAGAATACCGAGGAGATAGTAGCTGATCGCGATGATGGAGAAGCCTTCGACCGCGCGCTGGATCTTCAACTGAATCGCTGCGCGCTCGGCCATTGCTCGGATCTGCGTGGCGTTCTGAAACTTGATCTCGACCTGAATTCTCGTCTGAAGCAGGTCGAGCAGATGGCTTGTCGCGTGCGATAACTGCCCCAACCTCACCGAAGTCGCCTCGCTGGTGCGCACTGCCGGCTTAAACCGCCTGACAACGAAAACCCCGTAGCGCTGAAATCCCGGCACATGGGTCTCTCGAAGCTCTACTATCCGCTCATCGACGATCTTGGCATAGGCGGTCGTCGCACCAAACCTATGACGTGTCTCGGCAGTCGCGGAAATCACCTGCGCAGAGAGGTCCGAAATCTTATCCAGCAGGTCCCGGTGTTCACCCGCCGCCGTTTTGAGGTTCCTATTGGTCAGTTCGACAAGCTTCGCATCGAATTGATTGAGGAGTGACCCAAGACGACGCGCCTCCGGAAGTCCGAGCAGCGCCATCGTCCGATAGGTCTCGATCTCGTAAATGCTCCGGACCATGCGTCCGAGGCGATAGGCGTTGAGGCTTCTGTTGAAGAGAAGGATCCTGCTGGTGCTGTCGGCGCCAACGCGAAAGTCGGAGCAAACTTGGGCGTCACCCCCGCCGATGTTTGAAGCGGCCGAGTCCTTGAATCCAAGGTCGGCGATCACAGGACCGAGTTCAGCGGGCGCGGGTCCGAGGACAAGGATGCCAACACGAGACAGGAGTTCAGCCGTGCCACATCCGGTGAGGTTCAGAAAGTCGGCTGCAGAAAACCGGGAAATTGGCCACGCCGATGGAGGATCATCAAACTGGGTAACACGAGTTACCGTAAAGAACTCGGTGTGATGCTCAATCCGTGTCCGAGCTTCCCCTTCCTCAAATTTGCGATGGCGGTCCGCCCTCGCGAAAATGTTCGGACGGACGGGCGGGCATAAACGCGAGGTGCTCGACATAGGCCGGGCCATTAAAATAGACTGACGGCCGCGCATGCAGCTCGGCATTGAAGTCGTTGGACATGACAGTCTCCGAATGAAACTCCAACCAAACCAGCGACGTCACGAGGCAGACCCGCCTCCTCGACCGTGGCTACATGCGCGTTCGCCGAGATGTATTCTGTAGTCCGGCCTCTCGTGCCAATGGCTCGTCCGGGGTGAGAGGACGTCACCGAGACGCTGGAGGTGATCCCGCGCCAGTGGAAGGTCATCCAGACAGTGCGCGAGAAGTTTACCTGTCGGGATTGCGAGAAGATCAGCCAGCCGCCGGCACCTTTCCATGCGACCCCGCGCGGCTGGGCAGGACCGAATTTACTGGCGACGATCCTGTTCGAGAAGTTCGGCCAGCATCAGCCACTGAACCGTCAGGCCGAGCGCTACGCCAGGGAGGGTGTCGATCTCAGCCTCTCCACGTTGGCTGACCAGGTCGGGGCGTGCGCGACGGCGCTTCAACCAATCCATGACCTGATCCGTGCCCATGTTTTTGCCGCCGAACGGGTGCATGGTGACGACACCACGGTGCCGCTTCTGGCTCGGGGCGCAACACGGCAGGCAAGGTTGTGGACCTACGTCCGCGATGACCGTCCCTTTGCGGGCGGCGCGCCTCCCGCAGCCCTCTTCCACTTCTCTCCCGATCGCGAGAAGACCCATCCCAATAGGCATCTCGCCGGATGGCATGGCACCCTGCAAGCCGATGCCTACGGTGGCTACAACGACCTCTATCGTGCCGACCGCAGCCCTGCGCCGGTCCACAGCGCGCTCTGCTGGAGCCATGCGCGGCGCAAGTTCTTCGAACTCGCTGATATCGCCGGCAACGTGCGCAAGGGCAAACCTGCCCACGAGATATCGCCCATCGCGCTCGATGCCGTGGCCCGCATCGACGCGCTCTTCGACATCGAGCGCGGCCTAATCGGAATGCCTGCCAAGGATCGTCTTGCTGCCCGACAGCAGCATGCTCGTCCGCTCGTCGAGGAACTGCACGATTGGCTCATGGCCCAGCGTGCCCAGATGTCGAAGCACAATCCCGTCGCCAAGGCGATCAACTACATGTTCGAGAAGGAAGGACGCTGGGAAGCCTTCACCCGGTTCCTCGACGACGGCAGGCTTTGCCTTTCGAACAATGCGGCCGAACGCGCCCTGCGCGGTATCGCTCTCGGAAGAAAGGCATGGCTATTCGCCGGTTCCCAGCGCGGCGGCGAGCGTGCTGCCTTCATGTATTCCCTAATCGTCACGGCAAAGATGAACGATATCGATCCGCAGGCCTGGTTGGCGGACGTGCTCGCCCGCATGCCCGGCATTCCCGTATCACGGCTGCCGGAGCTGTTGCCGTGGAACTGGCCCGCCGGAAGCGCCCGGCAGATGGCGGCGTGATGGCGCGCCCGACGCATGTCTACACGATCGACTATGTCGCCATGCTGATCGGCGAGAACCTCGAACTCATCCAGGAAGTCGCCAGCAACTCCGACAACATCGACTATGGTGAGACGATCCATGCCCATGACGGCAGCGAAGAGGGCATCACGACCTTCACCGACCGGGGCATCGAAAGCTTGAAGGAGTTCCTCGCCGATATCCGCACCTGGGAAGGAGGTCTTCGCCAGTTCCTTGTCGACGAGCAATGCGATCGCGAAAAGATCGAACGCATCATGGCAGACGAGCCGAAATCATAAGTGCCGCGGCCTTCGCCGGATGGATACATCATCGCTGCCAATCATCAGGAACGAACTATCAAAAGTGCTGCGACGCGCCCTCGCGAAGGTGAGCCGGTCGCAGGTAAAATTTGGCGCGAAGAACTCGGTCAATTTTCCCGCGCCGAGAGACAATCCGGGCACAAAGGACCAATATGCTGTCCATGCCGGCGTGCATTTGCGACGAGAAGTTCGGACTTCGGGACGGGCTTACTATAGTAGAAACCTTGTGCCACAGCGCAGCCGCTTTCAACTAAGAATTTTTCTTGATCGACCGTCTCCACGCCCTCAGCGACCACATTTTGCCCTAGGCAGCGCGCGATCGAGAGAATTGCCTTCACCAGTTCTCTACTTCGCTTGTCGGATCGATTGATGAATGACCGATCAATCTTGAGGGTATCAATGGGAAAGTTAGCCAAATAGCTCAGAGATGAGTAGCCGGTGCCGAAATCATCGATCGCTATGGAAATTCCGCTCGCATGCAATTGAGAGAGTGTCGTCGAAACGCCCTCGCAGTTGTGGAGCAGGAGACTCTCAGTTATTTCGACCTCGATCCACTCCGCACGACAACCGGTTTCCTGCAATACGTCCACCACCGTTTGCGACAAATGCGGGCATTGAAACTGCTTAGGAGACAAATTTATCGCGATCTTGTGCGGGGGCAGTCCATCTGCATTCATGATGGCAGCCGTGCGACACGCCTCATGCAGCACCCATCGTCCGAGATCGATGATCAGTCCGGTTTCCTCGGCGACACCTATAAATTCTCCCGGAGGGATCATTCCCATCTTCGGATGATGCCATCGAAGCAGTGCTTCTGAACCGATCACGTTTCCGTTGTCTAATAGGACCTTTGGCTGATAATGGAGTTCAAGTTGCCCATGTTTCATAGCCAGGCGTAGGTCTGATTCTAGCGCCAGGCGCTTTTCAGCCCCAATCGTGAGATCGCTTGAGTAGAAGCGGAAGTTGCTACGCCCCGAACGCTTCGCTAAATACATCGCAGAATCTGCATATTTCACCAAATCGTCGGGAGCGTCGCCGTCATTTGGGAATACCGATATCCCGATGCTGCAGGATACAAAGATCTCCCTGTCGGAAAGCATGAAGCGTTCGTCGAATGCGGCGAGCATTCTGCTGGCAATTTGAGCCAAGTCGTCATTGTCCTGAACATTCGGCAGCAAGACTGCAAATTCATCGCCACCGAGTCTCGCCACGGTGTCGCTGGCGCGGACGCCTTCTCTCATGCGTGTCGCCACCTGCCGCAGCAACTCGTCACCGACGGGATGTCCCATAGTGTCATTGATCGCTTTGAAATGGTCCATATCGATCAGCATCACCCCGGCTCGCTGGCCCGCCGAAGCCGCGTCCCCGATCATCTCGCGTAGCCGTTCATTGAAAAGTGTCCGGTTAGGCAGGCCGGTCAGAGAATCGTAGAATGCCATCTGATGGATTTTCTTACGGGACGTGTCCAGTTCGGTGATATCGCGGGCGACGCCGAGAATACCCATCAGCTTTCCCCCCGTGAATACCGGAACCTTACGTGTTTCCAAAAGCGTTGATCGACCATCCTCGTGAGCGGTGAACCGTTCCTCATTGATGAGAATACGGCCGGCTTGCATGGCCTCCTCATCCTTGTCACGAAAAAACTGGGCGAGTTCGGGCGTAAACAGATCATAGTCCGTTTTCCCAACGATTTCCGCTTCTGCCTTGCCGACCAACCCTTCGAAGGCATGATTGCACAACAGATATTTGCCTGTTACGTCTTTCAGCCATACCATATCCGGAATGGTCTGCAGGACACTTAGGAGGCGAGCCCGAGCTTCAATAGTTGTGCCCTCGGCGTGCTTCCGTTCGGTAATATCGCGAGATAGCACCAGAAAAGTGACGGTTGAGTGGTCACTGCTTGGTCGCTTTGCCACCGACAGTTCAAACCAACGGGATTCGCCGTTTGGTAGGGCTATACGGACACACCGACCGTAGGAGGCGCCGGTTTCATCGGCTTCTTCAAGAGCCAGCATAGCGATGTCGGCCTGGTCTGGAGGGAGCACATCGCGGACAAGCTTACCGAGCAGCACTTCTTCTCGCTGCGCCAGGAGCTCCTGATTCCTTGCCCAGACCTGCAGGTAGCGACCGTCGGCATCTACCTCGAACAGAACGTCAGGAATGGCGGCAATAATTCCCTCTGCGAATTCAAGAGCCTCTTTGAGATCATGCTCCGCACGTTTTCGCTCTGTGATGTCCAACATCGCGCCAACCAAGCCGATCCTGTTACCGGCGATATCAGTGATCGCTGTTTTGCTGAGTAAAAGATCAACGACACCACCATCTTCGGCGGTGGCCTTTGCTTCATATTGCTGAACACCGCCATTTGCAAAAAGCGCCTCGTCCAAGGCTGCATACGTCTCGGCTATGGGTGCGGGTACCAAATCGAAGACGGTTTTTCCGATAATATCTCCCTTTGAGCGGCCGGAGAAGCTTTCGAAGGCCCTGTTGCAACCAAGGTGTATCCCATCTCTGTTTTTGAAGAAGACGGGTAACGGGATCGCGTCGAGCACGACGGCACTGGACATCTCTTCGGCGTTGAATGGCAAGTCGACGTTTGTCGCAGGATGCCGGGGATTCGCTCGAAAAGCCTTCTCAAACGGTTGCTTCAGACTTGCGACATCTGCGTCGTGACCGTGCGAGCGCCGGACGACGGAGGCTTCCGAAAATGGCGGTGCCGTGCCCGTGGCAAGCGGAGGGCTGGCATTGACCGCGTTGCGGAAGGCGCCACCCTCCTGGTTGATTTGAGCATCAGTCGCCATCTCGGCTTCCACAGGCTGTTCGGGGCGGGATGTGCGTTCCGATTGACGTACGTGTTTCATGTGCCTGTCCTGCTTTGTCACGTGGCTGAGCAATCATGCGTCAAGCCAGCTTTTTGTTAGGACCGCACAAGTCATTTGGCGGGAGTACCATGCCGCTACCCCACCGGGATATCGCTCTCATTTAGAATCATCAAAGATGCGTATTTGACTGTCGTCGGCGACGCCGCCCATACGATTTAGAACGCTTGCCAATCATCGTTCGAAGGCGCGAGTGCCAGGTTACCGCGGCGCATCGGATAGTTTTCAACCCTTGTCTGACCGGCCGGGGACATCTTTCCAAGTTCGCCCGTCACCGTCTGTGGCTGGAAATCCGCGCTCTTTTCTTCGAAGTGGAAATGTCTCAACAACGCGGCGAGGCTTTGGCTCTCTTGGGCGAGGTGTGATCCTGCAGAATTCATCTCCGCGACCATGTTCGCATTTTCTTGAGTGGCATGGTCCATATGATTAACCGCGCCGTTGATCTCGCGCAGGCCCGACGATTGTTCCTGGGAGGCTGTTGCGATTGCGTCCATATGAAGATTTACATCCTGCACAAGCTCTTCAATCGTTCTCAGGCCCGATCCGGTTTCGCTCACGAGCCTTACGCCCTCGTCGACGGCCAGAGCTGAATTGCCGATGAGATCCTTGATTTCTTTCGCCGCTGTCGCTGAGCGCTGTGCAAGCTCCCTGACCTCCTGGGCAACAACCGCAAAGCCTTTTCCCGCGTCGCCAGCACGCGCTGCTTCGACGCCGGCGTTCAGCGCCAGGAGGTTCGTTTGGAAGGCGATCGCGTCGATGACGCTAATGATCTGCGCAATCTGTTTAGAGGAGTTTTCAATGCGGTTCATGGCTCCGATAGCATTGCGCACAACGCGACCGGACATTTCCGCATGATCTCGCATCTGTCGGACGGCTCCGCGCGCCTCAGCCGTCCTCTTTGTCGTCGATACAACGTTGGCGGTTATTTCCTCCAACGCGGCTGCAGTTTCCTCGAGCGAAGCCGCCTGCTGCTCCGTGCGTCTTGAAAGATTTTCAGATGCGGCCGAGACGCCCGAGCTGCCATTCGTGACCGTTTCGACTGAATGACCGACGGTAACAAGCGCGTCCCGGAGCTGACGAATGGAAGCGTTGAAATCCCTGCGCAAACTTTCAAACTGTGGCGCTAACGGCTCCTCAATCTCATAAATCAAGTCTCCATCCGCCATCCGCTTCAACCCTGTTGCCAATGCCGTCGTCGCTCGGACGAGGCGCTCTTCTGCTTCTTTTTCCGCCCTTACCTGAATATCCCGCTTCTCTTGGTCAGAACGAATGCGCTCAGCTTCCGCGGATGTCTCCAGGTTATTTTTCTGTATGGCCGCGCCGCGGAAAAACTCAAGGCAACGCGCCATGTCCCCGATCTCGTCGCGTCGGATCGTCAAGGGTACCGGCGCCGACGTATCGCCTTCTGCGAGTGCCTTCATTCGGCTTGTCAGAGTCCGAATGGAATTTGAAATTCTCCGAACGACCGAAATGCACAGAATGAGTACCGTAGACATGATCAGAAGTGTGGCGCCGGTGTAGCCGATAAAGGCATTGCGAAGATCGGCGTACCGCTGAAATGCCATCTCGTCCAGTTTGTCGCCGGTGCGCATTATGAGCTCGGTCAACAAAGCAGCCCGCTGTTGGGTGATTTCATTCCATCGATCTAACGTCTCGGGGGGGAAGGAAACGCCCGGCTGGTTCGCATACATCTGATCGCGAACGCCCGCGATGAACTTGCCTGCGGCGCCGGCCTCGAAGTCGTCATAAGATTTGACGAGATCGGCAGGGAGAAATTCGTGCATCGTAGGCACATAAAGCTGCTTTAGATTTTTTGACTGTAAGAGGGACGAGAATAGATCGACGGACATCACTGAATTTTTGATGTAGGCTCGGCCGGGCCTGATCTCCAGCAAACTAGCTTCCGTGATCTGCATCAGCGCGTGAAAACCGGTAATTTGACGTGCCAAATCCAAATCATTGACGGTCGCCCCAGTGCGACGGACGAGCTCCAAGCCCGCAACGGCAGCAGGGCGCAAGGCAACTGCTCCCTCCGCCTCGCCAGCCGTTCCGTCATCGACGCGCCGGCGGAAGCTGTCGATATTCTCCCGCCTTTCACGAATGATCTGTACTGCCCGCTCTATGGCCGGATCGTCAAATGCCTTTTTCCAAGAGTCGTAAGCGGAAAAGACCGCTGTAAATGCGCTGTCCGATGCGGCTCGCTTTGCCCGACGGACGTCGGCGCCTGCAAACGCTTCCGCCGCTATAGCTTGGGCCAGGAATCCGCCTTCCCGCCCAAGTTGCTGCGTTGTTTGTGCGCTTCGGAACGTAGAGTATTCGTGGTAATATCCCAGTGACGTTGATACTCCGATGAGTACGAACGCCGTCAACGGGATAATTGCCAAAATCATTAAAAGTAGGGATAGCGGCAGTCTCGACATACGTTCCTCATGGACTATAAATTACACCGGCTTCCATTAGCGACGCGGTCAAGAACATTGTGAAATCGACCGCTACGTGTGAGATGAGCGCGGCAGAATTACCATATGATTAACCCGTGTACTGTTTTAAAACTGCGTTGCGCAGATCGGAACATCGTTGCGTTCAGGGGATCATCTGCAAGGAAGATCTTGGGCCGAGCCAGTCGGTTTGCTGGAGAGTTCTGTCGCTATCAAGCCTCGAAGACGGTCGAGCGCGCTGGCTGATCGTAGGTCAGTCGGCGCAATCCGCCTCTGATATACGCAATGTTTCAGAGGGATATACTCCATAGCGCTTGCGATAGTCCGCAGAAAATCTGCCTCTATGAATGAAGCCCCATTTCAGGGCGACCTGCTTGACCGAGAGGCCAGGCTCGCCTGTCATCAATTCCTGATGCACTGATTCCAACCGTAGGTGCTGCAGAAATGCCAGAGGGGTCGTATTTCGGAAGTTGCGAAAACCGCTCTGAAGAGTGCGTCGGCTTACGCCGCAAGCCGTTGCGATTTCCTCAAGAGATAGCGGCCGAGCGATATTGGCACGCATATAGTCGACCGCCCGCTTAACGGCCTTGGGTAAGGGTGGTTCAGCAACGCGGCATAACTCAGGTGAGTAGCGATGCCGCGCAGCTTCGATCAAAAGCTCCATCGTCGTTTCGGTGAGGTGATTAAGTGCTATCGGTGATTGAAGGAGGGTTCCGTCTCGTAATCCGGCATAAAGCACTGGTACTAATTGCACCAAAAGGCAGCCGAACCCGACCGATAGGTCGATTTCTGGCGAAAAATCGAGGCTGCCTCTTATTGGCGTATTGAGCCTACGTGCTAAACGGCGCGTCAGCTCATCATGGGAGATCCTAAGACCCAAATGTTTCCTGGGCCCAATGAATTGGGTTGTACTCGCCGACATGCTGTTTACGAAAACGCCACGTCTTCCCTCTGACAGGATTTGTCTGCCGTCCACGGTAACGACCGATCGCCCACATAGTGGAAGCATGATTATGTTTGCCTCCGCCGGTCCCTGGTGCTGGACCGTTAGGTCGCCCTCGTAATGCGCGGCAATAACTGCAATCGGGCCATTGGTAATCCCATGTATATCGTAGGCGATCTTGTCGCCCTGTACATGCGCTGGAGATGGCGGGGAAAGCCTGGAAAGCGCTTCCGCGAGTTCCTCGCTGCAAGTACCTTTGAGCGAGAAATGGTCAATCTTAGAGGGGACGCTCTCAACTCTCCACATCATCACTTCCTTCCCGAAACGGTATCCAAGCATGAGGTCGGCCTTTCGCCATCGACGGGCGAACAGGGCAATTGAGGGGTTGCAGCCGGTCCTCGCCGTCACTTCGACGGGAATCTTAGACTTAAGGGCAAAGAGGCGAGCCCATGACGCCGGTCTATTTTGTCAGTGATGCGCGAGCAATTTGGGCCCATAGGTTCATCGCTCCTACTCCCAGTTCGCGACGATGGCTCGTGGTGAGGTCATGGGGTGGGGTGTGGAACAGGGTGGAGCCGAAGCGCTACATCCGGCATGAACTCTCGTTTTACAGCGTGGTAGGATCGAAGCTTGTTGTTGGCGAAGGTACGACCAAATTACTCTGCCCACAGGCGGATCGTCTGGTGCGAGACAATGATCCCAGGACCGGCCAGCATGTCCTCGATCACCCGCAGGCGCAAAAGCAAAACGGAAAGAAAGCCACACCGCGTGCGCAATAATTTCAGCAGGAAAGCGGCGGGGGCGATAAAGCGGGTCACGGTTTGTCATGCCGAATCATCGCACAGCGAACCCAAGGTCCGTTCCCCCCGTTGGCACCTGCGAAACGCGCTTTTCTTGTGCTGTATCGGAGACTGCGAACGCAGTAGTTCCGCTCTCCCGCTGGGGGCATGTAGAACGTCTGCTTGCCAGATACGAAACATTCGACAGCGCCGCCGCCGCGGCTGCGTCCTCTACACGAGGGCCGCGTTCATCGATCTCGTGGCAATAATCGATCAGGGCTTCGATGGTCACGATGAGAAGGTTGTGGCGCGCGGCGAATTCGCTGAGTTCGGGAAGACGCGCCATAGTGCCGTCGTCGTTGGCGATTTCGCAGATAACACCCGCTGGCTCGAGCCCGGCGAGCCGAGCGAAATCCACCGCGGCTTCCGTATGGCCGGCGCGTCCGAGAACACCGGACGGGTTTGCCCGCAGGGGGAATATGTGGCCTGGCCGGGAGAGGTCCTCCGGCATCGTCGATGCGTCGGCAAGCGCCCTGATGGTCTTGGCGCGGTCTTCTGCGGAAATACCGGTCGATACGCCTTCTATCAGGTCCACTGAGACCGTGAACGCCGTCTGCAAGGAATCCGAGTTGCGCTCCACCATGAGCGGGATATCCAGTTCGTCCAACCGCTCCCCGGTCAAGGGAACGCAGATTAGGCCGCGCGCATAACGCATCATGAAGGCAACATGATCGTTCGTCACCTTCTCCGCGGCAACGAGGATGTCGCCTTCGTTTTCCCGGTCTTCGTCGTCCACGACGATGATCATCTCTCCGGCGGCGATTGCTTTAACCGCGCTCTCGATGGAAGCAAACTTCATGTTCTTCTCCTTGAACTAACCATGGCCCAGAGTGCGTGCGAGTTGGCGGTCGACCCGCTCCCGAAGTTCCGCAGACGGTGCCGAATCCGGGAAGTCGCCGTCCATCGCATAGATGAAGTCACCGCGAATCTCGGCTTTGAAGAAGCCCATCAATGAACGCAAGTGAGCCTCGACATGCTCGCCATGGGCCTCGGCCTTACCCGTTGCGAATATCAAAACGGGTTTCCCCTGCAGGGCTGTCATTTCGAAGAGGTCGAAAAGATGCTTGAGAAGACCGGTCATCGAGGACTTGAAGACCGGTGTCCCCACAACGAGGACGTCTGAAGACTGGATTGCGTCAAGAACGTTCGCAAGTCCAGCAGGAGCCTCCGAACGCCACAGGGTGGTTCCTAACACCGGGAGCACATCGACCAGATCAAACAGATATCGGGCGTAGCCGGGAGGGACGCTCGAGAGTGCGTATTCCCCGAGCGCCCGCGTCTTGGAGGGGCGCGAGACATTGCCAGTTATCGCGACAATCTTCATTTTGCCGGCCCTCCGATCAGATCTGGTTGCGGATATGCGGGGTACGCGCGTAGACGGCCACCATCGGCACGATCAGCAGACCCACGATCGCCTGTTGCGCGGCAAAGCTGAGGCCGAGCCCAACCAGCAGAGACGTCAATATCGTCAATACGAGTACCCCGAGAACGGTTGCCCCGTATCCGCCTGCGCCACCGAGCAGCGAGGTGCCGCCGATCACAACGGCCGCAACGGTGGTGAAGAGGTATGGATCTCCGACGCCAACGAAGCCGCCGCCGGAAAACCCGAGCAGCAATACGCCCGTCAGTGCCGACATCGCTCCACTGATACCGTGAATGCTGGTCCAGACCTTGGTTTCGGAAATGCCAAGCCGTGCCGCTGCAGTCCTGCTGCCCCCCACCGCGTAGATGGAGCGGCCAAACCAGGTGTTGTACAGAGCCCAGATGGTCGCAAGCGTTATGAGCAGCCAAACCAGCACCACCGGCGGCAGGGAAAGCCCGAAGGTCTTCCCGTTGAACGCGGCGAAATTCCGGAGCCAGTTCGGTACGGGCGCGAAAACCGTGCCGCCGTAGTCGGAACCGATGGAGGTGTACAGCTGTACCGCACCGACAAATGCGAAGCCGACCCCCAGGGACATGATGAGAGCCTGGCCCTGCAGCCTGAAGCTCAAAAAGCCGTTCGCGACCCCGATTGCTGCTCCCAGGATAACGACCACTATTGCGGCCAGCCAGGCAGGCATGCCGGTGACCAACAGGCTTGGGAAGAGAATGTTCGCTCCCCCGATGACATAGGGAATGGAGAGATCAAGCGCGCCGACCATGGCACATAGCGTCTGTCCCAACGATGCAAGCCCCAGGAAAGCGGCAAGCAGCAATATCGAACGCGCGTTACGGGGGGAGATGAACCCCGGAACAAGGATCGTACCCAGCACGAGAAGTGCGGCAAGCAGACCAAAGCCAATCACGATGCTGCGCTGCAGTTTTACCGATCGTCCTGTTTGGCTCATCGTCTGTTCCGTTGCGAGTAAAGTCATTACAAGTCCTCCCTAGAAAGCCGGGCGCCGGGCCGTCATGAATACGTTGACGAGGAGCGATGCCACGAGGATCAGGCCGAAAGCCATTTGCGTCACGAACCCTGTCACGCTTCCGAAACTGAAGGCGGAAAGCAGGTACGAGATGAGGAACATGTTCAGCGCACCAAGCGTCGACCCCAAAGCCCCCCCTCTCCCGCCAGCCAGGTTTGCGCCACCGAGCACCAGGGCGGTAACTGCCTGGAGCGTGTAGCTGCTTCCCTGGGTAGGATCGCCCGAAGAGATCAATGCCGTATAGCTGAGCGCGGCAAGGCCAACGAAGACGCCGCCGAGGAGATGGGCGCAGATGCGTACGGTGTCGACTTTCACTCCGCTCGTGTAGGCCATCCGTTCGTCGGCGCCTGTCATGCGGAGGTGGGAGTAAAAGGTGGTCCGGCGCATAACGGCCCAAAGAGCGAACGCCGCCAGGACGATAATCAGCACCGGAGATAAGATCGTGGTTCCTGCTCCCCACGTCATCATCCAGTCCGGCGCGACGCCGCCGGGCCTTGACATGACCATGAGGTTCACGCCTGAAAGGACGAGGAAGCTGGAAAGCGTGACGATTATGGGGGCGACCCGGACGTAGATGATGATGAGCGCCTGCAGCAACTGGTACAGTGCGCCGACTGCCACCACCCAGCAAATCACTGCGAGCGGAGACGTGTAACCCCTTGCCGAGAGCCAGCCGATCAGGGTGACGTTCACGAAACCCATCAGCGGGCCAACGGAAAGGTCGACCGAACCGCGGCCTGCCATCACGATCGGTGTCAGGGCCAGCGTCGTGAGGATCAAAGGTGCTGCGACGATGATTGCTCCGCCCATTCCGGTTGCGGTGAACAGCCGCGGCGAGAGCACGGCTGCGGCGACGAGCAACGCTCCGAAAAGAACGAGCGGTACGGTCAGCGACCTGTCGAGCGCAGGAAATCCGAAACGTTGCGACATCAGTGTGCCTTTCTCTCTTTGGAGAATTCCATGGTGTCGGCAACCGAGCGGCCGAACATTGCAGCGAGAATGGTTTCTTCGTTGATGTCGGGGCCGTCGAGGGAACGATGGATGCTCCCTTTGTGAAAGACATCAACGCGATCGGCGAAACCGAGAAACTCTTCGATCTCGCTTGAAAGGTAGATTACCGAGCCGCCACCTTCGGCAAACAGCCGAAGCTCGCGATACAGGTCGCGTTTGGTGTTGAGGTCCACGCCTCGAGCAGGGTCGTTAAGAACGATCACTCTGGGATCATTGGCGAAGGCACGACCGATCAGGACCTTCTGCTGGTTACCACCGGAAAGGGACGTAATCCGGTTGTCCGGGTGGCCGATCTTGACGCGGAGCCGCTCGACCTCCCGGGCAAACGTCAGCTTCAGCTTTTTCCGCTTGATGACACCGAACAGCCCCAGGTTCTTTTGATAGATACCGATGGCGAGGTTCTCGAAAATGCTCTGCTGCGGGAAAATTCCTTCCCGCTTCCGGTCTCCGGATACGTACACAATGCCCTTATTCGCGGCGTCGTCGAGCGTGCTGACTTTGACGAGACCGGTGCTTTCCCGATCCAGGATCCGGACCTCCCCTCCGAACGGCGAGATAATCCTTGCGACCAGTCGCACGAAGGCGTCCTGGCCCTGGCCGTCCAGTCCCGCAACGCCCACGATAGAACCCTGCGGAAGGACGAAGTCGAACGGTTGCGATGCCTCCTGGGGGCGCGCGCCATGGACGGAAAGAGCCTCCTTGCGATCACCCCACAGGCCCGGTGCCGACGTTGAAGCAGCGGCGGAAATTTGGCGGTCTTGAGGGGTCATCATGCGGAGGAGGTTCGCCTCGGTGATCTCGGATTTCTCAAGGACACCGACGGTGAAACCGTCTCTCAGTATTGTCGCCCGGTCGGCGATACGGACGAGCTCAGCGATGCGGTGCGTGACGATGATTACCGCGCACCCCTCTGACCGGAGCCGATCGATCTCTTCGTGGAGACGGACGGTCGCGTCGAGATCGAGTGCAGCCGAGGACTCGTCCAGGATCAAGACCTTGGGTTTCCTCAGAACGGCCCGGGCGATCACGATCCATTGCTTGATGCTGAGCGGAAGATCACCGACGTTCTGCCTGAGATCGACATGCTTTCCCACCAGGCGGTCCAGAAGGCTTTGCGCAAGGCTTTCACGTTCCTTGGAGGATTTCCGAAGCGAGAACAGGTCCTCGCTTCCCACGAAAAGGTTGTCGAGGACACTCGCCTCATCGGCGACAAGGACCTCCTGGAAGATCGTAGCGAGACCAACCTCTTTGGCATCGACTGGCGAGGCGATGGACTTGCCAAGGATCAGGACAGATCCTGCATCGGCAGCGATAACGCCGGACATGATCTTCGCCATGGTGCTCTTGCCGCTGCCATTCTCGCCAACGATCGCGTGCACCTCTCCTGCCTTGGCGACAAAATCGCATTTCTTCAAAGCCTTCGTTTCGCCAAACGATTTGGCAACGGCCGTCATGCTTACGGCGACGTCATTCGTCATGCCGATCCTCCCTTTAGGCAGCAGCAAATCGCGCCAGGTCATCCGATGCCCGCGCCTCTTGCTGGATTGTGACTGCCGTCTTTGAACGCTCCGAGAACTCGCTCGGTGAACTATAGAATGACAGATTGTCTGCTAATCTGTCAATAGTGCCGCCATACCCATACCGGGATGTCGAGATGGTTTCCATGAAGTCGGTTGGTCGCTCGACGCTCTCAAAGTTGCAAAAGCATGTTGACACGCACCTGACGTCGGTCAGAGGGTCTCAATCGGAGTTCCGCCCGATCGGAAGCGATCTGGCGGCCTTCGCGATCAAGACAGGACCAAAGCGCTATTGAGGGTGTCCGGTAATCGGAATGACCATCGCACCCTCTCCGATGAAGGCGACCGTTTGGATCGGGCATACGGAACATCCCAACCTCCGCGCGTCGAACGCGGCACGTGCCATTCGATCATCCAGCCCTTCCACGCTGGGGGGCGGGCACATCGAACTCATGGTCGATCAGCCCCTGGCGCGCAACCGTGGAAGGATCACGGGAACTCTTCGAAGTTTTCCTTCGCGGGGTCGTGAGCAAGCCACGGCCTGGCGTGGGACAGCCAGACGTTGGACATAGGAACCGAACCAGGATCAGTGTCAAAAGTGCCTGCCCGCAGCACCTTCATTTCCGGGTTGGCAGGCCGTTCGGCATAAACGTGCGAACCACACCGTGAGCAGAACCACCTCAGTTTTCCAGGGGTCGACTCAAAGCTGTGAAGGACGTCCTCGCCGGAAGTCAGCTTGAAGTTCTCACTCTTCACCTTGGCGGCAGTGTTATGATCGGCCGCATGGGACTTTCTGCACGTCTGGCAGAAGCAGTTCCACATCGGGCCATCCAGTTCCGACACTTCGTACTGGACCGCTTGACATTGGCAAGATCCGAGGATCGGCATCTTCAAAATCCTTTCATCGTTTATTGAGTTGTGGCGGTCGCGCGCTCGCAGAAAGCCACCGCTTCAGGTTCCGTGCAGCCTGCCGGATTCTGTCTTCATTCTCCACGAAAGCCAGCCGTACGTATTCGTCACCCATCTCGCCGAAACCGATACCAGGCGAAATCGCGACCTGTGCCTTCTCGAGCACGAGTTTCGAAAACTCCAGCGAGCTAAGGTGTCGGAAATCCGGAGGTATCTTGGCCCATGCGAACATCGTCGCCGCAGGAGCTGGAACGTCGAAACCGGCATCGGCAAAGGTCTTGACCAGTGTATCTCTGCGCGTCTTATAGATGTCTCGGGCCCGCGCGGCGTCCTCCCCGTCCGAGTTTAGGGCATGAGCGGCGGCGACCTGTATCGGCGTAAATGCTCCGTAGTCCAGGTACGATTTCACGCGCGTCAACGCTCGGATGAGCCGTTCGTTGCCCACCGCAAACCCAACGCGCCAACCGGGCATAGAGAATGTCTTCGACATCGAGGAGAACTCGACGGCCACGTCGATCGCGCCGGGGACTTCGAGAACAGACGGCGGCGGCGGACCGTCGAAATAGATTTCAGCGTAGGCGATATCCGACAGAACGATGAGATCGTGCTTCTTGGCGAAGGCGATGACGTCGTTATAGAAGTCGAGCGTCGCGACGCGAGCGGTGGGGTTAGACGGGTAGCTTATGATGAGCGCCAGAGGCTTCGGTACCGAATGCCGCACCGCCATTTCGAGAGCTTGGAAGAAGGTCTCATCCGGCTCGACCGGTACCGACCTTATCACGCCCCCTGCCATGAGAAATCCGAACGTATGGATCGGATAGGAAGGGTTCGGACAGAGAATGACATCCCCGGGGGCGGTTATCGCCTGCGCCATGTTCGCAAACCCCTCCTTGGACCCGAGCGTCGCAACAACCTGGGTATCCGGATCAAGCTTCACATTAAACCGGCGGGCGTAATACGCAGCCTTGGCGCGGCGAAGCCCGATAATGCCCTTGGAAGCCGAATAGCGGTGCGTGCGCGGATGCTGCACCGCTTCGCATAGCTTGTCCACAACCCAGCTTGGCGTGGGAAGATCGGGATTGCCCATTCCAAGATCGATGATGTCGACTCCGGCCGCGCGCGCGCTGGACTTGAGACGGTTCACCTGCTCGAAGACGTAAGGGGGCAAACGCTGTATCTTGTGGAATTCCAACTTCTGGTTCCTTATCGTGGGTCCTCCGCGCCGACGGATGAAGCCGGCGCGGAGGTCGCGGGACAACTTGGGAGGTCGTCGATTACTTCTTCGGCCGCCAGGCCAGCGGATCTTCCGGGCGCTCGAAGTACTGTGCTGCTACGTCCGCGGGCCACCATGCATCGCCCTTGGGCTCGATCCACGCCGTGGAGTTCGGATCGCAATCTTCCGGAATTGCTTCCTTCACATCGTCGATCGTGTAGGGAAGAGCCGGTCGCAGGATCGACTGGATCTTCGGCCCCTGGCCTTGGAGCGTCCTCATCATCACGTCCCACACCAGGCGAGCATCGGCCCGCGGCGGCCAGAAATGGAAGCTCTGGCTGATGAAGTCGGGATTGTTACGCCAGTAGCACGCCGCCGACGCCTCGCCGCCGAGGACGATTGGCATCATGTCGCGCCCGGACTGCTGGACCGCGTTGACGACACCGTTTTCCGACGCCGACTGGACCAGGATACCTGCGATTTCGGTAGGGTTGGTCGCGAGGAATTTCTGGACTTCGACCTGGGCGACCTGATCGGTCCACTTGCCAGCGACATCGCCCACGACGGTGATGTCCTTATACTCGTCGAACGCCTTCTTGGCACCGACATTGAAGCTGTCGGACGATGCGAAGCCCGGGATGCCTGAAACCGTCAGGACGTTGCCCTTACCGCCGATCTCCTCCGCCAGCCATTTCGCGGCGGTGTAACCGCCCTGGGTGTTGTTTTCGGTCGCATTGATCGCGTAGGGCGATGTCACGTAACCCGAGAAGGAGAAAACCGGAACGCCCTTGGAATGCGCGTATTCGATGGTCTGGTTGATGGCCGTGACGTTCGAGCAGCAGATGATGATGGCATCGACGCCGTCGTCGACCATCTGGCGCATCTGCTGGATTTGCGTCGCGTCCTTCAGGTCGGACTGCGTGACGACAAGGTCAGATACCAGTCCAGCCTCCTTGTATTTCGGAAGCAGAACCTCGTTCATTTCAGTGAGGATCTGGGCACGCCACGTGTTGCCGGCATAAGTGGACGCGTAGCCGATTTTCCACGGCGGCGGCCGCTTCGCTACAAAATCCTTGAGCGGCGTACCGCCGAGGGGAATTGCCGGGTCCACGAGCTGGTAAAGCTGCTTCTGGTCCGGTGGTAGCGAGTCTAAGCCGTCCGCGAATGCGGCGGTGGTCATCAGGCCTAGCCCGATGATCACGCTCAATGCGGTGTAAACCTTCTTCAACATGTGTAGGGTCTCCTCCCCTTCGTACATCCGCTACAGCAGTCGACGCCGTTCGCGTCGAGCCACGGAATTGGTGAAACGTGTTTCGATTTCGGATTGTTGGCGGGCGGCTTACGCCGCCCGCGGAACGGTCAGTTCCTGAGGCCAGCCTGTTTCAGCAGGGGCATGACGCGGTCGTTGAAGAACGGCAATTCTTCGTTGTAGTCGACCATAGTGAGAAGCGCGCCGTCAACGCCCGTATTGCTCAATGCGACGAGCTTGTCGGCGACCTGTTCCGGCGTTCCGACGATCGGGTAGCCGCCCCAGCCAGCGATAAAGCGCTCCTTGAACTTTTGGTACATCTCCTCCGAGTGGTTCTGTGACTGAACCTGAAGAACCTCGCAGATGTTTTCGCAGGCTTCCCAGTCGCCCTTCTGGTTCACGTAGTAGTCATAGTAGTCCTGGGCTTCCTTTTCGGTCTCGCGAACGACGACCGGGCACGCGGTGAAGGTTCCGAGTTCGCGCTTGTATTCCTCGCGAGCCAGCTCCTTCACCTTCTTCACCCAGGCTGCGCCCGATTCCATGTCCTGCATGAAGCCGAAGTTGAAGTCGCAGAACTTCGCGGTGAAGTGCAGGCCCTTGCCCGAGGAACCGGCGCAGATGAGGACCGGGCGGCCCGTCTCCTTGTTATAGGGCTTCGGCTCGCTGAACGCGTCTTTCACCTTGAGGAACTGGCCGTCATAGGTGACACCGTTCTTCTTCCACAAGGTGTCAACGATTTCCATCCATTCCGTGGCATATTCGTAGCGGGTGTCGTGTTCCATCATTGGAACGCCGAACATCTCCATTTCCGGGGTAAACCAACCCGTCACCAGGTTCAGGCCGTATCGGCCTTTCGAAATATTGTCGATCGTCGTCGCCATCTTCGTCGCGACGATGGGGTTCAGGGTCGGGATATGCGTCGTCGAGAAAAACTGCAGCTTCGTGGTCACGGCAGCCAGGGCCGCGGCCCACGTGAACGTGTCCATGTTCACGCCGTTGAAGTTCGTCGGCCCGCCGAAACCGCGCCACCGGGCGATCGGCACCATGCATTCCCACCCGGCCGCTTCGAGCTTTTTGGCAATTTCGACATTGTGTTCGAAAGTCGGTTCGAAAGTCGATTCCGCGGTGGTGATGGCGCAAGCGCTCGAACAATTTGTTCCAAATACGCCAAGTTTTAGCTTGTTGCCGTTAAACATAGGGTTTCCGGCGGCGCGGAAATCATCGCTGGTCGTCATATTGAAGTCTCCTCCACAGAGTTGGTCTGTTCCCGGCCCGAAAGCCGGGGGTACCGTTCAGATGCCCATGTCCTCGAAGACTTCCTGCGCGACGCGGAAGCTGTCGATCGCCGCGGGCACGCCGCAATAGATCGCGACCTGAAGAAAAACTTCACGAAGCTCATCCTTGCTGAGGCCGTTATTGATCGCGCCGCGAACGTGCAGCTTCAACTCGTGGGGGCGGTTAAGGGCGGAAATCATGCCCAGATTGAGAAGGCTGCGTGAACGGCGGTCGAGGCCGGGCCTGTTCCAGATCTCGTTCCAGCAATACTCGGTGACAAGCTCCTGCATCGGCCAGTTGAACTCGGTCGCCTTGTTTACCGAAGCGTCGACATACGCACCGCCGAGAACCTCCCGACGGGTCTGCAGACCCTTTTCGAACCGTTCGCTGACGGGACGCCCATTCACTTGCGATTTCACATCGGTGGCAATAGTCACGGATCAAACTCCTCATTTTCGGCCGAAAGGCATTTGGTGGATGTCATAGGCCGAAAAAGCTCGGCCAAACGTTTCAGGCGGCAGCATCGATCAGCGCTGCCGATCTAACCAATTTCCCGTCCTCGTAGAGGAGCGGGGCAATATTCTCGATAAACCGGGCCTCGACGACCTCCCCGAGAACGACGTCATGGGTGCCGACGGAGACTGCGGAGTTGAGGCTGCAGACGAATGCGGCCTGGGCGTCGCCAAGGATGGGAACTCCGCCGGCCGTGATCCACTCACCGTGCGCGAACCTCTCCTCTCCCTTCAGTTTTCCACTGAACAGCGGAACCAAAGAGGCATGGCTAAGATGCAGCATGTTGACCGCGAATTTTTCCGCCAGCTTGAGCGGGCCGCTGATCGAAGCAGATTGGTTGATGCAAACCAGGAGGGTTGGCGGGTCAGCCGTCACCGACTGGACGGCGGTTGCAGCCATGCCGTAACGGGCACCTTCCCATTCCGTCGTGATCAGGCAAATTGTCGATGTGAACCGGCGTAAAGCGGTCTTGAACGCCGCTTGCGCTGCTATTTCAGCACTAGCCATGGCTACCTCCCCAAGTCATTCGTGAGTCAAGATAAGCAGATTAGCAGACAATCTGTCAACACGTTTTATCGTTATTGACAGATTGTCTGCGAAAATGTTTTCTTTGGGCAGCGAAAGAGGAGACGATTATGGATTTAGAATCGAAAGTCTGTGTGGTGACCGGGGCTGGCAGCGGGATCGGGCGCGCCACTGCTGAACTATTTGCGCGCCACGGCGCTAGGGTTGGCGTCGTCGACGTCAACATCGATGCCGCACGAGACGTTGCCCGAGAAATCGGGACAGATGCGATCGCGTTAAAGGCCGATGTGTCTTTGTCCGCCGAAGTCGAGGCGATGGTTAGGTCAGTTAAGGAAAAATGGGGGCGTATCGACGTTCTCGTCAACAACGCGGGGTTCGGAATGACCGGAAACGTCACGACCATCGCCGAATCCGACTGGGACCGGATCATGGCGGTGAACGTGAAGGGGATATTCCTATGCTCGAAATACGTGGTTCCCATTATGGCGGAACAGGGAAGCGGATCGATTATTAACACGACCTCATACACGGCCGTGTCAGCCATCGCTAACCGCACGGCCTACGTGGCGTCGAAAGGCGCGATCTCGGCACTTACGAGAGCCATGGCACTGGACCACGCAAAAGACGGGATCCGCGTCAACGCTGTCGCCCCCGGAACGATCGACTCGCCCTATTTCACCAAGATTTTCGCCGAAGCGGCAGACCCGCAAGCCCTGCGGGAAGACTTCAACGCCCGTGCAGCCCTGCACCGGATGGGCGACCCGGAAGAGATCGCCGAGGCGATGCTTTTTCTCGCTTCGGACCGCTCGCGGTTTGCGACCGGAAGCATTCTCACCGTCGACGGAGGATCGTCGATCGGAAACCACTTGGTGCGCTAAAGCACGTAGGTGCTGACGGGTGCCTCCTTCTTGACCACGGGGGCAATTTTGCTGTGGCATTACGTGTCGGAAACACAGAGACTCGCGGTGGGAAAAAGATAGAGATCACGCGCAAGGCTGCGTGATCATAATCCTGCGATGAGACGTCGCAACGGCACCTTATAGACACATCGCCGCGCCTGATCCTTCACCCAGATATCGCGTGAATTTTCCAATTTCATACCGGAATTTCTCGGGAGCGCGTGAGGATGCCGCCTGCGATGCCGGCGGTGTCATCGCCGGGAAGCCAATTGCAAAGCCTCGGTATGCGCCCGCCCACTTTCGCATTCGATCGCCCGGCGTGCTGCACCGGGCGACCAGAGTCAGTCCGACCGCTTAGCGCGCGGTTTGCCGGACAAACTTGAGCCCTTTTACAAGATAGCTCCGGAAGAAATTCGGGTGTTCGCACATGGGGAAATGACCCAGCCCATCCATGACGAGGTGGAGGCATCCCGGAATAAGTTCGGCGAGCTTGGCACCGTCGTCCGGAGTGGCTGAGTAGTCATAGTCGCCCGAGAGCAGCGCCACCGGGGTGCGTGATGGGTCAATACGGGGAGCTGTCACTGCTCCGTCGAACTCGTCGCTGTAGAAGGAAAGATCGCCTGGGTAAACTCCGGGTGCTCCCTGCGAATAGATCCAGCTTGACCTCCTGCGCTCGCCTGAGGGGCTAAGTGGGCTCATGATCCCTCTGACATACGCCGAGTTATGAAGTGAGCCGTGTACGTTTACGTTATGCTGGTACGGGTTCCGGCGTCCCTTGGAGCGGAAAGGTGGCTCGATCGCCACGATCCCGAGGACATGCTCCGGCCGTTCCGCGGCGAGAACCAGCGACATAGCCGCGCCCATGGACCCACCCGCGACAATCGCCTTTTCGCGAACGACCTGTTCGAGTACGGCCGTGCACCATTTCAGGTATAGCGATGCCGTGAGCTTGTAGGGTGCTCCATCCCATGTCAGCGGCGGCATGGACCGACCGTGGAATGGTAGGTCAACCGCGATCAGCCTGTAGCTTTTCGCAAGCTCGGTGTCCGCCAGTTGAGGAATGAATTGGCGGCTATCCGCTCCGGCGGTGTGAAGAAACAGGACCGGCACCCCCTCGCCTGATTCTTCGTAATATATTTCATGGGGGACGTCATCGATATCGACGACGGCATACTGCCCCCGAATTTGACGCAGGTCGCGTTGAGCATGCTCGGCTTTCATCTCGGGGGACGCAACGACGAGCTCGAACACCCGCTCCAGAGCCGGGCGTGCTTTCGCAAGGGCGAGCGGTGAGCCGGCGATCTCGAAGAGAGGATTTGCAAGCTGCAACGCTGTGAAGGAGTGAAAGGTGGCGGGCGGCGGCGTCATTAGAACCTGCTCCCAGGCGTCCGCAGTGGCCCTCACTGTCACCTGGGGATTATCGCTTTCCCCCGAGATCGCCGCGCCGCCTTCAGCGAAATTGAGGGCGATCACCTGATCGCCGACGTAGAAGGCGATGTCCATTGTCAGGTCCGGAGTGAGCCGGGGCAATTCCCGATCCCCAAGAGCCTCCGCTATGCGGGACCGCAATTCATTAAAAGTGCCCAAAGCAACCTCCCTGTTCGAACGAGCGCCCGGCCGCACCCGTCGGCAGCGCCATGACTTCGAATAAGCAGATTATCAGACAATCTGTCAATACCGGCTGATGCCGCTTCTTCAGTCGCCGTCGTTTTCGGAGGTTTTACGAAGGTAGTCCAGTGCGACCTTAGCCGCCATATCGATGTGGTACTTGCAGGCTGCGGCGGCTTTCGCTCCGTTTCGGTCAGTAATGGCCGCAGCGATCTCCTTGATCTCTTCCACACTGTGGTTCAAGCGCCCCGGCTGCGTCATCGACGTCATGCGCAGCAGCGTCACCCGATTGTGGAGCGATGTCAGCATTTGCTTGACGAAGACGTTTCCGCTCCCTTGCATCAGGCAGTCGTAAAACGCGGTTTTCGCCTTGATGAGCCTGCTACCGGCGCCGTTTGCCGCGGCTTCCGCAAACTCAGCAACCGCCTCATTGAGTGTGTGGATATCCTGGGCGGTTCCGTTTTCAGCGAATTCCTTTCCAGCATAGCTCTCGAGCAAAGCCCTGACGCTGTAAAGCTGAGCGGCTTCTTCGTAAGTGATAGTGCTGACGACGGGGCCGCGGTGCGGATAGCTGGTAATGAGGCCCTCGGCCTCGAGTTGTCGAAGCGCCTCGCGGATTGATGTTCGTCCGACACCGATCGACTCGCAGAGTTCTCGCTCAACGAGGCGCTGACCCGGCTTGAAACGGCCGCTGGATATCGCCTGCCGCAGTTTATCCTCTACCTGAGTGCGCAAAGTGGCACTCTGCCGTGCAATCTGTAAATCCATATCACCCATAGGATCCAAAAGTCCGTTTTACCAAGGCCGGAACCGGCCGCGCAAGTCATGGTACTATATGGTGGGTTATCCCGATGAGACAACCCGATTGTCTGACGAAAACGAAGAACACCCACGCCTGGCCTCTTACCGGACATTCCATGCGTCCCCATTACCGTAGAACCTTTGCAAATGCGAGATCCGGTGACAGCGATGGGAAACTCGTCAGGACTGCGGGATCGTGGCCTGGAACGAGTACTCCGGACGGTCCTGAAAGCTCACGGAGAGTTCGGTATCCCTCCAGTACGTCGGCGTAATCGGCGAAAAGCGGAAAGACGTCGTCATGCTCTAGATAGCGTTGAAAATGGAGTGCGTCCGATGCGATAACGACGACGTCATTGCCATCGTCCAGCCTCACGACCTGAAGGCCCCTAGAATGACCGCCGACGAGATGGATAGTGAGCCCCTCCATAATCTCGCCGTTCCCGTCGTGGAAGCACACCCTGCCGGAAAACGTCAGGCGGACTGCATCGACTACGGCGTCCACCGCAAAGGGACGCCGAAGACGATCATGGCACATGCATCGTCCTGTACCGTAGGCCATCTCCCGATCCTGCAAGTGGAACAGGGCTTCGGGGAAGTCCGCAAGGTTTCCCGCGTGATCATAGTGAAGATGCGTGATGACGACGTCGGTAATGGACGATGCGGAAATCCCGAGCTGGCGAAGCGCCTCGACCGGATGGATCAACATGGTCCTCCCGCGCCTTTCAGCCTCCTGCGGGCTAAACCCGGTGTCAACCAGGATCAGACGTTCACCATGGCGGATCAACCAAACGAAATACTCGATCCTGCCCGGGGCGTCGTGGGGATCTCCTGCTTCCAGGCCGAGTTCGCCAACGGGCCGAACCGCAGTGCCGTAATGTATCGCCAGGACTTTCCAGTCGGTCAAATTCTCGCTCCTTCCGCAGGCTTAAGGAACCAGCAGATGCCGGATCACCTCGCCACGGTCTAACCGGTCGAAGGCCTCGTTGATTTCCTCAAGCGGGCCAGTGCTGGACAACAGTCTCTCCACGGGCAACCTACCCTTGAGGAACAGGTCGATATAGCGGGGAACATCGCGCGAAGGTACGCAGGACCCCATGTAGCTGCCTTTGATGACGCGTTCTTCCCCGACAAGAGGAAGCGGCGAGATCTCGAATTTGGTGTTCACGTTCGCCAGACCCGCTGTGGCCGTCGTGCCGCCGCGCCGCGTAATGCCATACGCGGTTTCGAACGCTTTGCTCGACCCTGCCATCTCGATGGCGTAGTCCACTCCCCCGCGGGTCGCTTCCTTGACCTCGCCGATGACATCCGGCGTGGTTGCCAGGAAGGTACGCGTCGCGCCCAGCGCCTTAGCCAACTCAAGCTTCTCCGGCATCAAATCGATGGCGACGATCTCGCTTGCCCCGCTGGCCACCGCTCCGAGGACGGCCGACAACCCCACGCCTCCCAGGCCGATGACGGCGACCGACTGCCCCGGCTTCACGCCACATGTATTTACGACGGCACCGACGCCTGTCATCACGGCGCATCCGAACAAGGCCGCCATGGTGACGTCCACGTCTTTGGTGATCTTGACGACCGAGTGCGCCGACACGACCGCGTATTCCGAAAACGCCGATACGCCGCTGTGATGGTTGATATCGTAGCCCCGAAGACGGATATGCTTGCTACCGTTCAACAATGTCCCGGCGGCGTTTGCGCGATAGCCCGGCTCACAGAGGCTTGCGCGTCCTCCCGCGCAGTAATCGCAGTGTCCGCAGATGGGCAGGAACGACATCACGACGTGATCGCCAACCTTCACTGTATCCACACCGGGTCCGATTTCTTCGACAATGCCGGACGCTTCATGCCCCAACGCGACAGGCAATGGACGGGGGCGGTCGCCATTTATCGCCGACAGGTCGGAGTGGCACACACCAGCGGCCTTGATTTTGACCAGGACCTCAAGATTGCCCGGAGGCGCCAGGTCGACGGTCTCGACACTGAGAGGCCGCGAACTTGCATACGGCTTGGGAAGCCCTGACTCTCGGAGAATGACTGATTTCATCTGCATTGTCGCGTATTCCTATCTCGAGAGCATCTGCATGGCGGCGGGTACGTAGCGGAAGCCTTCCCCCTCCCGGGCGACATTGCCGAGCCCGGGCCACGCAAAGTGATAGGACATCACTGGTATGCGGTCTGTCGCGAGCATATCCAGCACCCGTGTGCGCGACCGCGCCGAGAGCTTGGGATCGGTGTCGTACTTGAACTCCATCCACGGGCGTTCCATCAGCAGGATATGATGATGGGTCAGATCGCCGAGGAAGCAGAGCCGATCGTTGCCCGACTGCATGAGGAAGCAGAAGTGGCCCAAGGTGTGGCCTGGAGCGTGCACTGCCTGCACGCCCGGCAGAAACTCCTGACCGTCCACGAAATGCGTTATCCGATCACGGTGTGGAAGAAGGTTCCTCCGGGCATTTTCCACCTGGGCCTTGAAACCGTCATCAAGCTTGCCTCCGTCGGTCCAGTCATCGAAGTCGCTTTCGCTTATGAAGATCTCCGCGTTGGGAAAATTAAGCTTGCCGTCCTGATCGCAAAGTCCGCCGGTGTGGTCGATGTGTGCGTGGGACAACACCACGGCATCGACTTCCAAAGTGTCGATCCCTGCCTCCTGCATGCTCTTCAGCAGGCGACCGGTCGTCGGCCCGAAAATCTTCGACGTCCCCATCCCGGTGTCGAACAGGATGGTCTTTCCGTTGATTTTGACCAGCGGGATGTTCTGCTCGAGGGTCACCGACGAACTGGACAGGAAGTTCCTGTCGAGCATTTCCGTCACCGTGGCTGCGTCGACCCCGAGGAAATTCTCCCGTGGGTCGCCCAATTCCAACGGTCCGTCCGAAAGTACCGTTATTTCGCCGCTTCCGAACTTGAACGGATAGAAATAGGGCAACTTAGTCTGATGCGCTTGGTCATTGAGCACGCCGCTTATCCTCCCAGATTGGCTGCACCATTTGACAGATTGTATGAAAATCTGTCAACACAATAGTGGTGATTGTCTACGAAGTCAGGAAACGATCGAAAGCACGTGACCCCTTGGCCTGCCGATGTTGAACTGTTCGATCTGCTGCATCAGCCGCTGGGTCTCTTTTGTGAGTTCCTGGGTGGCGGCGTGGGCTTGCTCGGCGATGGCAGCGTTTCGCTGGGTGCTGTCATCGATCTCGCCAACGGCCTGGTTCACTTCGATAAGCGAAGCCGCCTGGTCCCTGCTCGCCGCAGCGATAAGCTCAACCCTTTCGGAAATTCCGGCAACATTCGACGATATCGCAATCAGCACCTTGCCCGCCTCGTTCACCAATCGCGATCCCGAGGCGACTTCCTCGCTTGATCTTGCTATGAGTTCCTTGATTTCCTGGGCGGCTAGAGCCGACCGCTGGGCAAGTTCCCTGACTTCCTGGGCCACGACAGCGAAGCCCTGCCCCGCTTCTCCAGCTCTCGCGGCCTCGACACCGGCATTGAGTGCCAGGAGATTGGTCTGGAAGGCAATCTCGTCGATGACGCCGATGATTTGCGAAATGCGCCCGGAAGCCGCTTCTATTCGTCCCATAGCGTCAACCGCGTTCGTGACCACTGAAGCAGACGCATCCGCGGCCTGCTTGGTTTCTTTTACCAGCTGGGCTGCGGCTTGTGCCTGCTCTGTCGAGGAACGCACCGTCGCGGTGAGTTGATGAACAGCGGCCGCGGTCTCCTCCAACGACGCGGCTTGACGCTCGCTGCGGCGGGAGAGATCATCGGCGCCACTGCTGAGGTTGTCTGCATTTTGCCGAATGAGCACGATGTTGCCGCGAAGTTCCGACATCGTCGCCTGCAAACGCAGCAACGAATTGTTGAAGTCCCGTCGCAATTGTTCCAGCCGCCCGGAGAACGGTTGATCGATCGTGCTCGAAACATCACCGTTGGATAACCTCTCCAGCCCAGCGGCAAGACTGTCGACGGCGTCGCCGATCTGTTTGTCGATCTCGGCTTTCTCCGCCTCGTTGTGCCGACGTTCAGCTTCGGAAGCCGATCGTTGACGATCCGCGTCGTTCTCGATCTCGATCTTCCTCGCGGCATTCTCCCTGAAGACACAGAGCGCCCGGGCCATTTCTCCGAGCTCATCAGCGCGCTCAGAACCGCCGATCTCAATGTCAAGGTCCCCTTCCGCCAAACGCCGCATGTCGTCGGTCAACTGGACAACAGGTTTTTTGAAAGTCGCAATCATCCCGAAGCCAGCGAGAAGTGCGACGAGGACGCCGGCAAATGTCGTGATGAGGCCAATGCCATTCGCGTAAGCCGTCTCTTCAATGGCTCTTGCGCGCTGGGCGTCGGCAAACGTCGTGAGGTGGCCCCATATGGTGTTCAACTGGTCTGTCGTTTGCCTATATTGCGCACGCCTCACTTCCGAGATCTCGACGAGCTTCGCACTGTCCTGCGTCATACCCTCTACCGCCGGCGGCACCGTATTCTGGACTGCCTTGAAAAGGTCGAGGTCGGAAGCGGCACTCCAGATGTCCAATATCTCCTTCTTCGTTCTGTCAAAGTTCTGGACGAGCTGCGCACGGTTTTGTTCGGTAGGGTCGGCTATGAAGCGCGCAAGGTTTATCCTGATGAGATAGCTGGAGTCTGAAAGTCTTCGGCTGCCGTCCAAGGCGCTGCTGATCTTCGCCAAATGTTGGTCGAGACCTGCGAACTCGACGATTGCTTTCTTTGTTTGCTGGTTCGCTACCGCGTTAATCGCGACGGAGATTTCCTTGAACGCGGACATTGCGGTGTCGAGGCCTACGGTGTTGTCCGATGAAGCGCCCTGCGACAGAAGTTGTGTTACGCTTTTCACCGCGCCATCGACCGAGCTCGACAGTTTTGTGGCGTCCGATGGCAAGGAAGCCCGCAGATTTCGGGCGCTCCGACGCAACTCGCCCACTTTGCCGCCCAAATATTTGAGTTTCAGCTCGGTCGTTCCGGCGGATTGGTAGCCCGCGGCAAGATCAAGGAAGAAGGTTGCATAGCCTGTCACCCTGTCGGCATCGCGCAACATCGATTTGGCGGCGCCCTCGGACTGCTCGCCGGACTTCCTTAACTCGTCTGCTAGCCTGAGCATTTCATTCTGCGACCAAACCAGCGATTCAGAATGATTGGCGATCGAGCTTATCAGTTTCTCTTCGCTTTCATGGATGCTCCAGAGAGAACCAAAATTGTTCACCACGTCCAGCATAATCGCGTTTGCCGACTGGAGGCCTTCGCTTTCCGCCGTAGCTCCGGCATTCGTCACCAAAGCCTGCAGATGCGATTGCTGCGCGAGCAGGTCAGCCTTCACGCGATCGCGCCTTTCTTCCGACGCCTCGTCGAGAAACTCTCTCATCGAGGCGGAGACGTCACGGAAACCCGAGAGCACCTGCATCACCTGGCTTGAGGTTTCCAGGCGGCTTTGTAGGAGACCCGCGGCGTAGTGCCCCAAAAACCCCACCGCGCAAATACTGATTATGAAAGGCAGTACGAAAATGATTACTTTTGTCTGTAGCCGGAAACGGGACAACAGCCTGTCCATTGTGGTCCATCCTTGTCCATAGGCGGTGAAGAAGCTTCATCAATCGGGATCCGCCTCCGATGGAAGCATCGAATCATCAATGACGACACGAGGCTGCGCGACTGAGGATTGTCTGTCAACAGATTGTCTGATAAAGCATGTTTAGGTTTATCAAATTGTCTCGCGAACTTGCGCAGGAATAACTCCAGAACCGGCGCTGCCGCAGCCGGCACAACTTTCACCGCTTACATCGATCAAACCGCGATGTCCTTGTTTTCAGTGGAAAGCGGTGACGGCATCTCGGCCATGTGAAGACTGCGAACATGTCGTCGTCGTGGTGACGGCGCCTTGGGGAACAAACGGGTCCTTCTCATGGATGGACGGCTCCACGGATGACGCCGACCTCACCAGCTTTCCCAATATGCATATCGAGATGCCCGATCTGGGAACGGTAAGTGTTGAGATTGAGGAAGCAGAGAAGATGACTGATACGAGAGCATTGCTCGATAATATGACCTTGGCCGAGCAGGTCTCGCTACTTTCCGGCGATACGTTCTGGTCTTTACCGCCCATCGACCGCCTAGGGGTAGGGAGATTGCGCTTGACGGACGGCCCCAACGGCGCCCGCGGGGCGGGGTCTTTTGTCGGGGGTGTGACTGCAGCGGCTTTCCCGGTAGGCATTGCCATCGGAGCGAGTTGGAACCCGGACCTAGCCAGGGAAATCGGCAGTGCGCTAGGTGACGAGGTTCTTTCCAAAGGGGCCCATGTCTCGCTGGCGCCGACCGTTAACATCCAGCGCAGCGTCACAAACGGCCGAAACTTTGAGTGTTTCTCTGAGGATCCGATACTGACGGCGGAACTTGCCGTCGGCTATATCGAAGGTCTGCAGTCCAAGAAAGTGGGTGCCACGATAAAACATTTCGCTGGCAACGAGTCCGAGATCGAACGTACAACCATCTCTTCAGATATCGATGAACGCACTCTGCGCGAAGTCTACCTAATACCCTTTGAGGCGGCGGTGAAGCGGGCAAAGGTCTGGGCCGTGATGTCTTCATATAACAAACTAAACGGTACTTACACGGCGGAAAGCCATTGGCTGTTGAACGAGGTACTGCGCGGTGGCTGGGGTTTTAACGGCGTGGTGATGTCGGACTGGTTCGGCTCGCGTTCGACCGCACCCACCGTGAATGCTGGGCTGGATTTGGAGATGCCGGGCCCGACCCGCGACCGCGGCTCCAAGCTTCTGGCGGCGATCGACGCGGGCGAGGTAAGTGTCGAGACCGTCCGCGCCTGTGTGCACAATATCCTGACCCTGATGGAACGCACCGGCGCAATCAACGATCATCGCGAGTTTAAGGAGTACGCCACTAATCGGCCGGAACATAGGGCACTCATCAGGCGCGCGGGAGCGGAAAGCGCAGTTCTGCTACAGAATGACGGCATCCTGCCATTGGCTCAGCAAGGTACGGTCGCCATCATTGGACCCAATGCCAAGATCGCGCAGATTATGGGAGGCGGCTCGGCGCAGTTGAACCCCCACTATGTCGTCAGTCCGTGGCAGGGGCTGGCGGACGCCCTGGGTGAGGAGAACGTGTTCTACGCTCAAGGTTGCAGCAACTATCGGTTTCAGCCGCTGATCGAAAACCCGACAACCTTCGAATTTTTCCAAGGGAGGGAGCTTGCTGGCGAGCCCGTGAATGTTATCGAGGAACCGTCGAGCCTCGGTGTATGGTTGCCCCCCGTGGCCGGGGGCACCGTCGATCCGCATCGCTTTTCCGCCCGAATGCGCACCGTCTTCACAGCCTCAGAAGCCGGCGGCTATCGCGTCGGCCTGACCTCGGCGGGGCTTGGCCGTGTCTATGTGGACGGCAGGCTTGTGGTGGACGCCTGGGCTTCCTGGACACGTGGTACCACATTCTTTGAAGAAGGCTGCGAGGAGGTCGTGGGTGAAATCACGCTCGAAGCCGGCCGTAAATACGAGGTCGTCGCCGAGTACGCCCGGCACGATCACGTCAACCTCTATATCGCCGCAATTCGGGTAGGAATAGGCAGGTTTTCGGCCGAAGCGGAGATTGCCGAGGCAGCAGCCGTCGCCGCGAAGGCTGATCATGCGGTAGTCTTCGTGGGCAGAACGGGCGACTGGGATACCGAGGGCTCCGATCTCCGCGGCATTGCGCTTCCCGGTCTGCAGGACCAGCTTGTTGAGGCGGTAATTGCGGCCAATCCGAACACGATTGTCGTCCTGCAAACTGGTGGACCGGTGGAAATGCCCTGGCTTTCCAGTGCTCGTGCAGTACTGCAATGCTGGTATCCCGGCCAGGAAGCTGGCAACGCGATCGCCGATGTCCTCCTCGGCAAGGCCGAGCCTTCGGGCCGACTGGCACAGACCTTCCCCGTGCGCTGGGCTGACAATCCCACACATACCGAGGATGACGCGGTCTATCCAGGCAAGAATGGCCATGTGCGATATGACGAAGGTGTGTTCGTTGGATATCGGCACTACGATCGCCAGGACATTAAGCCACTGTTCCCCTTCGGTCATGGTCTTGGTTATTCAAGCTTTGCGATGTCAGAGCTGACGGTAGGGCTGCCGGATGCTGCCGGCGCGGTGACAGCGACACTGGGATTGACCAACGTCAGCGAGCGGCCAGGTTCGGCAGTGGTGCAAATCTATGTCGGCGATGTTGAAGCATCTGTACCCAGACCGGTCAAAGAACTGAAAGCCTTCTCGAAAATCGCCCTGGAACCCGGTGAGAAACGAAGGCTCAGTTTCATTCTTGACGCCCGAACATTTGCCTTCTTCGACACGACCGAGCGGTGCTGGCGGATAGAGACGGGGGAATTTGCAGTTATGGCTGGGTTCTCGGCCACCGACATCCGTTTGAGTGGAACTGTCACGCAAAAGGGCGCTGTCTTAGCGCTCTAATCGTGCAGAGAATCAAAGACTACGTTTGGTGGTGGTTGAGTCCTAAAATGAGCGCAGTGCGGTGAAGCTCGGTGAATGAGTGAAAGAATGGCTCAAGACGGGCGATATTGTCATCGACAGGAAGGATACCGACCTTCATAGGCGGCGAAGATGGCGTCGGAAGCGTTGGCGGACACGTTCGCGACAGCGTCGGTCCTACAATTTTTTTGATGCCTTTCGCAGTCTCTCGAACTGAGCTCACGCTTGTCGCGAGATCGGAATCGTCAATCGTATCGAGGGCTGCCACATTCTCGTGCAGTTCGGCTCGACCGATCTCCTTCAGGACATATGTATCGAGCAGAAATTTCAAGCTTAGTCATCCAGCGCGCTACGATCGGGAGCACCGATCGACACGAGCGATATCGTATCCACCGTGCGAAGATTGCGGGCAGCAAACTTGGATCTCGATGGCCCAACCCTGATCATTCCTGGCAATGCGAAATCTTGTTTTCGGACGCGGAGCCACGGACAGACGCCGTCGCTCTGTGCGGAAACTTGAGCCTGCAGCCCTCTCCAGGTATCTATCGGTCGAGAGCGCAAAATTACAGGCACAGGATGCGGCGATGCTGAAAACCGACACCCGCCAAGCAAATTGGCGCCGTGCTAATCCAGCGAAATATGATGCTCATCTTGCTGTACAGCGAGCCGTAAAGGCAGGCGAGCTGGAAAAGCAAACATGTGAGGTCTGCGGGATTGAAACGGTCGACGCCCATCATGATCAATACGACGACCCTTTAAAGGTGCGCTGGTTATGCCGACGGCATCACACAAGGCTTCACCACTACGGCGAGGATATGTTTCCGATCAGGAATGGCCTTTAGGTGCGGTCCGCCGATCGCTCTTGATTTCAGTTGGCGTTCCCGCGTGACTTGATGTCTAGCAACGCGATGAAGGCGCACATTGCTTGTTGCGTAACTTCCGCCATGTGATGATTTCGTTCGACTGCCCTCCGGATAGGATTGACGCGAAGGCATTGCCCTCGCGCCCTTCTCTACCACTCAGTCCAACAGGCTAAGATGTAGTGGCTCAGGAAAATACGCGAAGCCCTCTCCCGCTATGCCAACGTGCCCGTAGCCCGGCCATGGGAAGTGGTAGGACATGAAGGGTATTCTATTGGAGGCCAGCATTTTCAGAATGCGCACACGCGATTGAGCTGACAGTTTGGGATCGGTATCGAACGCAAATTCCATCAAAGGCTTTTCGAACAGAAGCACAGGATGATGAGTGAGGTCGCCGCCATAGCACATTGTCTTTCCTGCTGACTCAATCATAAAGCAGCTATGGCCGAGTGTGTGTCCAGGAGCGCTAATGGCATGAATACCAGGAAGAAACTCTTGTTCGTCCTGGAAAAAAACCATGCGGTCCCGCACGGGTTTGAGGTTGTGGATCGCGGCTTTAACTAGACCGTTGAGATCGCCTCCAAGTTTTTTCTCGTCGGTCCAGAAATCGTAGTCGGTTTGGCTGATGTACACCTGGGCATTTGGAAACGTTGGTTTCCCGTCGTCGCCCCAGATTCCGCCGACGTGGTCCCAATGAGCATGCGAACAGACGACAGCGTCAATATCTTCCAGCGCAATATTCGCGGCGGCCAAGCAAGACTTGAGACGGCCAGTCGTCGGGCCAAATTGCTTAAGCGATCCCATCCCCGTGTCGAACAAAATCAGCTTGCCACCGATGTTTACGACAGGTGCGTTCTGAGCGAGAACGACCTCATCCGTGGGCAGGAAGCTGTGGTTTAGCATGGATCTTATCTCGTCGGCCGGGACGCCGAGAAAACTTTGTGTCGGGTCGCCGAGCGGAAGTGGGCCGTCTGATACGATGGTTACCTGGGCGTCCCCAATGGCAAATCGATAAAAGTCCGGAGCTTGTGCCCCGGAAACGGGGCTCGCCCCAGCGTGAGCCGCTACACTGTTCGCACCCAAAACGGCTCCACTCAAAGCAGCTCCCCCTGCCAATAGTAAGTTGCGGCGGTCGATCTCGAAACGTTCATTTCCCATTTCACTCCTCCCCATTTGTAAAAATGCGTCTGCAGACCGCGCTTGTCTTGCGACGGATTTCGGCTTTGTCTGCATCGGAAAGGTATCAAGTGGCAGGTCTAGGACAATTGAATTGCGAGTCCATTTCAATGAGCATCGCTCAACAAATGATCTCGCTCGGACCTGCGATTCATCAATCGAAACAACCGGTTTCGGGGTACCGCGTTGGTCCGGCCATCAGATCTCGTTGGCTTTCGGTGAGTTCGAAAGAACTCTTGGCTCCCTGACTGCGGGACGCGGCTCGCATCCGAATATCGGCAAGATTATCGTGGATCGCCTTGGCTGCCTCATTGTTATGTGAGTGGCTCTGCGTCAGGTCGCCAACGGTGTTCATTAAGCGGTCGGAGGATAGATGTTACCTCTTCCCTCGAAGAGCGCACCGCTCCTGAGGAAGAAGCCACGGAAAACCGCGAGGACGTAACGATCTTCGGGTGGGCGCTACATTTCTTCCCGGGCATATTGCGGAGCCAGCAGCATGCTTCTGAAGCGCGTTGCCAGCCCGGCATTCCGCCTTATCCGACATGGTTACGACCGTAGAATGGCCGACTTCTCTACCGGCCGCCTACGGTCGCACGTCATAGGAAGCCGATCGAGATCCAGGGCACCGCTGCGACGATCGCAAGCCCGAGAAGCAGGGCGATCATGTACCCCCACAGCGGCTTTATGCCTTCCACTGGGTTCACACGGCCGATTGCACAGGCGGCATAATAACCGACGCCGAACGGCGGGAGGAACAAGCCCACTCCCATGGCGAGAATGACCACGATCGAATAGTGCACGTCGTGGATCCCTAATCCCTTGGCGATCGGAAATACCAGGGGTGCGAACAGAACCACCGCGGGAATGCCTTCCAGCACGCTACCGAGCACAATGAACGCGACGATCGACACGATCATAAAGATCGGCGCTCCTCCGGGTAGACCCGCCATCGTCTGAACCAGCCCACGCGAAAAACCCGATTGAGTCAGGCACCAGGCCACAGCCGTTGCCGCCGCGATGATGAAAAGGATGGCTCCGGACAAGACCGCCGTTTCCACCAGCATCGGACCCACCCGCTTCCAGTCGAACCGGCGGTAAATGAGGAGGCCTGCCAGCAGCGAGTAGGCAATGCCGATTGTCGAGACTTCCGTGGCGGTAGCAACGCCTTCGACAACCGCTGTACGGATGATAAAAGGTAGGGCCAAAGCCGGAAGCGCAATCAGGAATGTGCGAAAGATCTCCCTGGCTGGCGGCTTGCGAAAACCCGACATGTCCTCGTTGCGATAGCGCCACCAGACGACAACGCAAAGCATCAATCCGCAGACGAACGCCGGCAAAAGACCGCCTATGAACAGGGCCGAAATCGATACGCTCGTAACCGATCCGATGGTGATCAATACGAGGCTCGGCGGGATCGTCTCCGTCTGCGCACCCGTAGCCGCAAGCAGGGCCACGAGATCGCCGGGCTTTGATCCTCTCGCTTTCATCTCCGGGAACAGTGCCGGGGCGACAGCAGCCATGTCGGCGGTCTTCGAACCCGATATCCCAGACACCAGATACATTGCCGCGACGAGGACGTAACACAGGCCGCCTCTGACATGTCCGAGCAAGGACGCCAGGAAGTTCAGCATCGCTTTTGCCATGCCCGTAACCTCCATCAGCATACCCAGCAGCACGAACAGCGGGACCGCTAGGAGGAGAAGATGCGACATTCCCTCATCAAGCCGACCCGCGATCACGCTTATCGGACGGCTCGTACCCAGAGCCACATAACTGATGGCAGCGAGAGCGAACACGAACGCGATTGGTACGCCGCTCAGCACACCTAGTGCGATGAAGACTACGAAGAAAAGCACGAGGTTCCAGTTGCCCATCGCCATGATCAACGGTTTCGCCGCAATCGCCAACCCTATCAAGCATGCGGCTACAAGGACCCCGATCAGGAAATCGCTCAGCGTGATGCGCTGAAGGGCATTGGTCACGCCAAGGATAAGCATCAGGCCAAGTCCGATCGGAAGACCAAAAGAACGCCATGCGACCGAAACTTCCATCGCGGGAGTGACGACCGGAACTTCATGAAGAGCGTAGGCCGTGGCCTTGGGCAGAAGAAGCACGCAGACCGAAAGGCAAAAGACAAGTGCAGCCACCTCCAGTCTTGCCCTTACGACGGGCGGCATCGCGTCCGCGATAACGCCCATCCTCATGTGCTGTCCGCGGTGAAAAGCGAGGACCGCGCCCACGATCGAAAGCCAGAGGAACAACATGGAGGCGAGCTCATCCGACCAGATGAGCGGCTCGCCCCATGCATAGCGGGCGAAGACGCCCGCCGACAGCACGAGTACCTCGACAACAACAAGTGCTGCGGCGATCAATTCAATCAGGCGCACCAGGCGCGTTTCAGCTTTCGCCAGGACTGGCCACGCGCCGATCACCGGGGGGCTGACATTTTCAGAAGTAGCCATGTCAACGCCTCAGATCAATTTGCCCGAGGTAGACTCCAGCAACGCCCATGCTTCCTCGCCAAAACGCCCCTTCCAATCGGAGTAGAACGACGAAGCTTGCAGCGTCGCGCGGAACTTGGAAACATCGACGTCGATAAATTCAAGACCCTTGCTCGTCAGCTCTGCCTGGAGTTCGGAATTCAGCTTTTCGACATCAGCGCGTTGCACGATAGCCGAGCGATTGATCTCGGTGACGACAATGTCACGCAAGTCCTCAGGCAGCATCTCGAAGTTGTCCCGATTGGCGAGAATCCAGAAGCCGTCCCACATATGGTTGGTCCGGGAGAGATACTTTTGAACCTCGTACATCTTGGCAAAGTAAATGCCAGCGAGCGGGTTTTCGAGACCGTCGGCGACGTGGGTCTGGAGTGCGGAATAAGTTTCGCCCCATGGAATCGACGTCGGCGCGGCGCCGAGAGACTTGAAAAGCGATGTCCAGAGCGGCGCAGGAGGGACGCGGATCTTGAAGCCCTTGAGGTCCTCGGGCGACTTGATCGGTTTCCCGATCGAGGTCGTCTGCCGAAAGCCGTTGTCCCACATCTTCTCGAAGGCGATCAGGTTGACCTTCTCAAAAGCCGTCCGGATGCTCCGGCCGAGCTCACCATCCACCGACTTCCACACCTGCGCGTAGTCGGGGTAGGCAAATCCTACACCGGTGATGGCCGCCGGCGGGACGAGTGTCGCTGCGATGAGGCCTGTCTGCGCAAGAAGGTCCAGGCCACCTGATCGAAGCTGGCTGAGCATATCAGCATCGGTGCCGAGCTGGCTCGCGGGGAACACTTGAATGCTCACGCGGCCGTCTGTCTGCTGGCTGATCTTGTCGGAAGCCTCGGTCATCCGCGTGTTGAGCGGATGATCAACCGGCATGATGTTGGCGAATTTAAACGAGAATTCAGGCGAACTCGCACGCATGATGCGCGGTGCCGCAAGCGCGGCGGTCATCGCCACGGAACTCATAATAAGGGTACGGCGATTCATTCTGATCATTGGTTCCTCCTCTAACCGTGTTGATCTATGTCGATGTTTTTAGGAGCCTCCAGCGCAGGCGCTTTCCTCGTAAGCGTCCTCAGTTTCGTGCAGGTTGCTTAGACCTTGGACTGATGTCGCTGAAGCCGGAAGCCTCCCACTGTGCGGCTGGACGTAAATTAGGCGCTTGCGCCAAACGTCCGCAAATGAATTGCCTCCGGCCAATGGTGAGTTGAACTCAGGCGAGTTCGGCGTGACCCGCGATGGAGGCAAAGTTTTTCTGGGAGAACGCGCCAGGCAACATGAATCCAGGTCACATGTTTTTTGCGCAAACTCTTTTGATGTGGAGGAAGCCGCCATGCTAACCGCTTTGCATGCGAGCATGGCACTCCGGTGGGATGTGCCGGCCTATGACGTGCCAGTATCGCGGAGGAGACCGGAATTGCACCAAGCTTTAGAAACAAAGCCGAGCCCGGCACGAGGACCGGGAAAACCGACAATCGGTTTTATCGGTCTCGGCTCGATGGGATTGCCGATGGCGTCGCATCTCCTAAAAAGCGGCTTCAGGGTCAAGGGGTTTGACATCTCGGAGAATGCTCTAAGAAGCTTCGCTGACAGTGGCGGGACTGCCTATCCAGACGCTACAGAAGCGGCCAGCGAGACTGACGTCTTGATGTTGATGGTAGTCAACATCGACCAGGCGCACCAAGCCCTCTTCGAACGGGGCGCCCTGGCAAATTCAACCAGGGCCAGCGTCGTCGTCCTGATGTCAACATGCCCTCCCGGCGAGGTTGAACAGCTCGCCGAGGCCGTTATTGCTCGCGGTCACCGGTTTCTGGATGCGCCTGTTTCCGGCGGCGTCGCCGGAGCGCGCGACGCGTCGCTCTCCATCATGGTGGCTGGTGACAGGCAAACCTATGAGATGAGCCGCAATCTTTTCGACGTGCTCGGCTCCAAGATCTATTATCTCGGAGAGCGGCCTGGCCAGGCATCGGTTGCCAAAGCAGTCAACCAGTTGCTGTGCGGCGTACACTTGGCGGCAGCGGCTGAGGCGCTGTCGCTCGCCGAAAGGGCTGGCCTCGACACCTCAACGGTACTCGAGATCGTGTCCGGCTCGGCGGCCGCCAGCTGGATGCTCAACGATCGTGGCCAGCGGATGCTTCTGGAAGACCCTGAGGTAACGAGCGCGGTAGACATTTTTGTGAAAGATCTCGGTATCGTGCTTGCCGCCGGCTCCTCTGCCAGGGCCGCCCTGCCGCTCGCCTCCGTTGCGCATCAGTTCTTCCTTGCCGCGTCTGGGCAGGGGTCAGGCTCGGCAGATGACAGTCAGGTCATTCGTGCGTATCGGGGAATGACCGCGGGCCAGAAGGAGGCAAAAAAGTGAGTGCCGAGATCAAAAGCAATTACGCGCGACTGTCCGGCATCACCATGCACTACCTGACCGCAGGATCCGGTGAGCCGCTGGTTCTCCTTCACGGGGTGCCGCAGAGTTCGCACGAATGGCGGCACGTGATCCCCTTCCTCGCGGACAAGTACGCGATCATCGCGCCGGACCTGCGGGGCCTCGGCGACACTTCCCGGCCCGCCGATGGGTACGACAAGAAAACGATTGCCGAGGACGTGTGGGAGCTTCTTTCTGAACATCTGAAGATCGATCGCTTCAATCTTGTGGGACACGACTGGGGCGGCCCGGTGGCGTTTGCCCTGGCCGCGCAGCACCGGGGGGCTGTTAGCAAGCTCGCGATCCTGGACGTTACCATTCCTGGCGATGGAGCGGACATGTCGCAAGGCGGCCGCCGTTGGCACCACCCTTTCTTCAGGACGCCGGATTTGCCGGAAGCGATGTTCGGCGGTCGCGAGCATATCTATCTGGAATGGTTGTTTGACAATTACGGCAGCCGGGCAAACGTGCTATCTCAGGAAGACAAGAATGAGTATTTCCGTACCTACCTGAAACCGGGTGGCCTGCGCACACTTCTCGCCTATTATCGGGGCTTTCCAACCGACGTCAAAGACAACGAGTTATTCCTCGAGAGGGATGGCAAGCTCGAAATGCCGGTCCTCGCCCTGGGCGGAGACAGTGGTTTTGGCCGCGGCATGGAGACGATGGAATCACTGCAGCGGGTGGCAAGTGACGTTCGAGGCGGATTGATCCCGGGCTCGGGTCACTGGGTTGCGGAAGAAGCTCCCGAATTCATAGCGAACGAACTCGGGAAATTCTTCGGCTAAACCACTGCCTGACGTCGGGGATGCGCGTCTGATCCACCAGTCGCGCATCACCGACCCCGATTGCGCATAACTCACCTCCCGCCGACGTCGATCTCACTCGCAGAAACCGCGTCGCCAGCCAGGGTCTCTTCGATCCAACGTTTGAACAGAGCGATCTTTGGCGTTCTTGCCCTGGACCGTAAGTACACGAGACTATGGCAATTGATGCTGGGGCCTTTCAGGCCAAACGGCGCAACGAGCCTCCCGCTTTTCAGATCTTGGCGGACGAGTATGAGGCTTTCCAGGCAAACGCCAAGTCCATCCGCGGCCGCATTGATGGACATGAAAGATCTATCGAAACGCAGCCCCCGATCCATGTTGAGCCTCACACCGTGGTCGTCGGCCCAATCCTGCCAGCGATAGAGGTTCACTTCGGAGTGGATGAGCGGAAATCTGGCGAGATCCTGCGGTGAGCGTATTCCGTTTGCGCCCTCGACCAACGATGGGGCGCACAGGACCACTATTGGCTCGGGCGGGAAGGGCTCGACGGCGATGCCAACCTCCACGGGCTGCGTTCCGTAGCGGATGTCTATATCGACGTTGCCGGTCCTGAGCTCGGCCGGGTCACCAGAAGCGTGCAGTCGAAGATCGATCTCCGGATAGCGGGCGCTAAACCGGGCGAGGCGAGGCATGAGCCACTGCGAAGCGAGACTGACAACCGAATGGATATTCAGAATGTCACTTTTGCCCTTCTTCGTGAAATTGCGAGTGGCGCTCTCGATCCTTCGAAAGGAGGCGCTGATCTCTTCAGCGTAAGCCCTTCCCGCGTCAGTCAGCATGATTGAACGCCCGGAGCGATGAAATAAAGCAATTCCGAGCTCCGAATCCAGCGCGGCCATTTGATGGCTCACGGCCGAGGGGCTGATGCTTAGTTCCTCGGCGGCTTTTCCAAAAGATCCAAGACGTGCGACAGCTTCCAACACCTGTAGCGATCGCAGCGAAGGAAACTCCAACGCGCTCATCACCCCTCCTCCCCGTTTATGCGTGCCTCGCCACCGTTCTTACTTGAGACATTCAGTACGCTGGAGGACGCCCTTCCTCTATATTCCATGAGGAAATTTAACGCAAATGATGCATTTGTTGAGATGCATTCATGTATTGACCGATTGAATTCGCTTGTCCGGATGAAGCGTTTTTAACACTTTGCCCTTCGGAACGGCCTTTGCGCCGTTCTTTGCTAAGGGAGGAATGCATGGCTGAACGGGTGATCTCCGTGTCCGGCGCGCCGTACGACGGGCATAGCAGAGAGGCCGCACTGGAGAGCGCGGCAACCCTCGGGTTCACCCATTTCGAGCCGGCCTTTATCGTTGGATATACAGAACCCTTCGATGAGACCGCCTTCACACCTTCCGAGATGACCAGTTGGCGCAGCGCGCTTAGGTCTTCGGGGCTCTTGTGTCATGCAATGTCGTCGCACATCGACCTCGGTTTCGAAGATTCGGTCGAAGTGTTCACGGGCCGCATGGCATTCGCCGCGGCGATTGGAGCCAAAGTTATTGCGACCAACGCGGCCGCCCGACAAAGAGAGGCAACATTCCGTCGCAACGTCGAAACCATACTGAGAAGAGCGGAAGCCTTTGATATCATCGTTGGCCTGGAAAACCCAGGAGACGGCAGCGATAGCCTGATCAACACCGCGCGGGACGGTATTTCTCTTGTTGAGGAATTCGGATCGCCCTTTCTAAAGCTAAATTACGACGCTGCAAACACGGCGTCACATCGACCGGACATGGACGATCTCGCAGGTGATGGAATCCTGGCGCTGCCGGAATCGGCGCACGCCCATATCAAGGATGTCCGTGAAACCGACGAAGGTTGGTTTTTCTGCGATATCGGCGACGGCAAGGTCGGGTGCGAGCGCCTCCTGGCTGCAATCGCAAAGCTCGACAGCCTCCCGGTCAGTATTGAACTTCCCTTGAGACTGCATCGCAATCGGCAGGCGCAGCCCGTTCGCCGCCAAGATCCCGTGCCGCTGTCAACGATCGAGGACTCGCTGGCTCGGTCGCTCAAGGTCGTCCGGCGAGCGCTCAACCACAATCAATGACCGTGTCTGGAGGAGGACGCAGTGCAACGTTTTGTAAACAACCGCGATGAGGTCGTGGAAGATACCATCAGGGGCTTTGTGAAGGCACACCGAGACATCGTGCGCCTCGCCGAAAACCAACGCGTGGTGACGGCGATTGACCGGCCCGCGCAAGGAAAAGTGGGTGTCGTAACTGGAGGTGGCTCCGGACACGAGCCTGCCTTCATTGGCTATATAGGCCGCAACATGCTCGACGCGGTCGCGGTCGGCGAGCTGTTTTCGTCGCCAACGGCAAAGAGCTTTCATGATGCCATACGCGAAGCGAATGGTGGAAACGGCGTCGTTGTCCTCTACGGAAATTATGCCGGAGACAACATGAACGTGAAAATGGCGATGAAACTCGCCGCGAAGGACGGCATCGAGGTTGCCACGGTGGTTGCGAACGATGACGTGTGCTCCGCCTCCGCCGAGGAGCGGGAGAAGCGCCGAGGCGTTGCCGGAGAGATCTTCATGTGGAAGGTCGGCGGAGCGAAAGCGTCGATGGGCGCCAGCCTATCCGAGGTTCGTGACGCAGCGCAGAAGGCCATCGACAATTGCCGCTCGGTCGGTGTCGGATTGGGGCCGTGCACTCTTCCAGCGGTCGGACATCCGAACTTCCAGATCGAGCCTGGCACCATTGAAGTCGGTATCGGCCATCACGGCGAGCCGGGCGTGCGAGTAGAAGCGCTCAAGAGCGCATCAGAGGTCGCCAAGGATATGTGCCAGATCGTGCTGGATGATCATGATCTCGGCTCGGGGACAGAAGTGGCCGTACTGGTATCTGGCCTTGGCGCGACACCGCTGAACGAACTTTACATTCTCTTCGACACAGTCGAGGAGGAAATCTCCGGCCGCGGCCTCAGGATCCACAAAGCGTATGTTGGTAACTACTTCACGTCTCTTGAGATGGTTGGAGCGACTTTGACGGTCATGGCGCTCGATGAAGAGCTAAAGTCGCTACTGGAGGTCGAGGTTCGCTGCGCGGCGACGCTTTAAGGAGGGAACAATGCAAAAAATGAATAACGCGGCAGCCGGAGAAATCGTAGTCTCCATGGCAAGAGCGATCATCGATAACCGCGCCTACCTCAGCGAGATCGACGGCAAGATTGGCGACGGCGATCACGGAATAAATATGGCGAAAGGTTTCGGTTTAGTGGCCGACCGGATACGCGGCAAGGAGCTATCGCTCGCAAAAGCGCTTGAGACCCTCGGAACAGTCCTGATGACCGAGATCGGCGGATCTATGGGTCCGCTTTACGGTGTGATGTTCACCGAGTTTGCCCAGCAGATCGATCAGGTCGACCAGATCGACAACAAGACGTTCAGCCGAATGCTGCATGCTGGCTTGACGGGTATTCAACAAATTGGTTCGGCCAAAGTCGGCGACAAGACATTGCTTGACACGTTGGTGCCTGCTGTTGAAGCTTTTGACAATGCGACATCAGAAGGGAAATCCTTCGACGAGGCATTGGAACTCCTCGTTGCGGCAGCCGAAAGTGGCCGCGATTCGACGGTGAACTTGATCGCGCGGATCGGCCGAGCCAGCAGGCTGGGCGAACGATCGCTCGGCGTGCTGGATGCTGGTGCGACGTCTTGCGCGCTGATCCTCAAGGAGTTGTCTGAGGGAACCCGTAATAGGCTTCAATAGTGTCATCGCTTCTTGAGCGTGATCATAGTGAGAACCGAAGTGATGCCGAGCTTAAGGGGAAGCCAATCCAGAGTGCCGCTCGGTTATTGATGTGAAACGCGCCGCGATAGAAATCCGGCGACAGTCCTCGTGTGCCGCCCGAGGGTGGACACCCGCTTTCGCGGCCATCCGGGAATCAAATTTGGCGGACAGATTGGGTCGGCGGCGAACTATGCATTCGGTCTCCGGGCACCATCGCTCTCGCTTGCAGGGTCGGGTTCCGCAAACCGCGAAAGGCACGACTCATCGCAACTTAGGCGGTGCCACGACTGAAGCTGACGCGACATTCGGTCACGCGGCGACGCAGAGTCCTTCGCTCAGCCAACACCTGACCCGCTAAATCGAAGACACGAGTAATCGGCCTGCGGGCAGCGACGACCTGGCACGAAGCTCGAAAATCGTGCGTCGAACGGTGGCCCAAACGGAAGCAAGCCAATCCCGCTTGTCTGTGATGGCGTCCTGGCCCGGTTCCGGATCTTCCACGATCAACCCATAAAGGGTCCGCTAGCAAGCTGCGGCCGCGTCGGCTTCGCCTCGCGGTGATCGCGCCCGGACCCCGTGCCTTTTGAGGAGCCATCGAGCGGGAATTGGCCCGCTCCCGTAGGAGCCTCTCAAATGTCGCACGATCTCTCTCTCGCACAGTCCCACGCCCTCCAGCTTTCCCGTGACCTGATGGTCCCGGTCACCCTCTTCGAGGTCGACGGAGAATACGGCGTCCTTCCTTCTGACGAGATCGACGCCGACGACGATCTGGCGATCGTGCACGAGTATACGCCATGGCCGGCTCATTGAGCCGGCGCCGCGTGGGTGCCCCTTGCGAGCGGCAGGCCGCAAGGGGGGCTTCGCCGCGTCCGACGTCAGCTTGCATGATCCGACAATTGCCAGCCGCGCCCTTGCGGTCTTTGCTCTTCGGGGCCTGCCGAAAGGCGTCGGTGAACCGACGGGCAAGGAAGGATTATGGAGGCCGATCGCTGGGCGATCGGAATGAAAAATGAAGAGAAGAGAGATTGAAGCGCTGCGCGATCAGGTCAGTTGTGCGGCAGTGCTTGAGCATGCCGGTTTTGCAATAGACGCGAAGGAAAGCACGCGACGGGCAGTCAAGTTCCGCCGCGGCGGCGAGATCATTATCGTCACCTATGAAGGGCGTGGGTGGTTCGATCCCCTGTCCGACGCGAAAGGCGATGTGTTCCGGCTCGTCGAGCATCTCGATCGGGTCGGTTTTCCCGAAGGTGCAGAACGGGTCGCGGCTCTGGTCGGGTTTCAGATCACGGGGCCGGAGTGGCAGCCCGCGAAAGATGGTCAGAGATCCGACCTCTCTCTTCCCGATCGTTGGCAGTCCCGCAGGCGACCCTGGCCTGGTTCCTCGTCGTGGCGGTACCTCAACGGCGAGCGCTATCTGCCAGCGACCGTGCTGCGAGCGACCGTCAAAGGCGACCTTCTGCGCGAAGGCCCGCAAGGCAGCATGTGGGCGGCGCACCGGGACCAGGCCGGGGTCTTGACCGGCTGGGAAGCGCGGGGTCCGCAATACCGGGGTTTTGCATCCGGAGGAACCAAGGTTCTCTTCCGTCTCGGTTCGGACAGCGCTTCGCGCCTGGCCGTCACGGAAGCGGCGATCGATGCCATGAGCCTCGCGGCGATCGAAGATTTGCGGGAGGGGACGCTTTATCTCAGCACTGGCGGCGGATGGTCGCCGACCACGGAGGCAGCGTTGCGGAAGTTAGCGGCGAAGCCCGCCGTCCAGATGGTAGCGGCGACGGACGCCAATCCGCAGGGCGAGATGTTTGCCGAACGGCTGCGGACGCTTGCCGACGATGCAGGCTGCGACTGGCTTCGACTTCGGCCGTCCGAGGAGGATTGGAACGAAACCCTGAAGATCAGGGAAAAGGAAAAGAGGGAAACGATGGAAGAAGGAGGCGTGCCGCATGCGCGCCGTCCGCGTCAAGGGAGGCTTCGCCCGGCGGAGCCGGCCCTTGACCCTGACGGCCGCGATGGCGGCGGCAGCCAAGGGGTCATGAAGGACTGAAGAGGAAGGCAAGGTCGATAGGACAGTGCCGCGCTTCGGCCCGAAACCTCCGAAGGAGTGCAGATGAACCCCTACCCCGCAATCCGAAAAGTCTTCCAGGGCGTCCCAAGCCGACCGCAGATGTTCCGCATGTTCGACCGTCATCTCCAGCGGCCCAACCGTTGGGGAGACGACGCAACACCGCTCTATGACGGCGAATGGTTCGAAATCCTGCCGCCGCTCTGGATCTGCGGTTCGATGTTTGCGATGCGCGAGTTCCTGACCGGTTCGGTGACATCAGTGTTCTTCGCACTCCGGATCGATGAGGCGATCCGCTATTTTCACGGCTATTGCGACCTTTCCGAAAAAGCGTCCGTCGAGACCATGCGCCTTCCGATTATCGAGCGCGAGAACCGCCCGGTCCGGGTTTTAACGCGCGCGGAACGCCTTGAGCACATCTGGAGCAGCACGGCGGACGACTTTCGCGGCTATGCGGACGAGCGCTGGCCGGAGGCCTCGCGCGGCAAGCGCACTGTGATGATCTACGGCGGTAAAGACGGCACTGTTCTGAAGCTGCTGGAAGGCCTCAGCGACGACGAGATCGCCGCCAAGCTGCCGGTACAACTGCGCCACCTCCCCTCGCCGATCGCGGCTTGAGAGTTTCCGATTGCATCCGTGCGCGAAGCAATCGCGCCCGGCCCACGATAGCTGCGCAGCCCATGCAGGCGCCCCTTCCACCCCTTCGCGTTCCTCGACTGTCGCTTGCGGCGGATCGATGACGCTCGCTCACAAGGAGCTTTCGATGAGCACCGATCCATTCACCCTTGATATGTTTGGTAGCAGCGCTTTGTCATCAGGACTTGGTCTTGGCGTCACGGCGTTCGGCGGTTTTGCCGCCAACGACGACGAGCCCGACCCGACCCCACCCTCTCCGGCGCGGGCTCTGCCGGCGACCAACCGGCCGGTCCAGCGAAAGCAGGGGCAGCGCGCCAACTTCTATCTCGACGATGGCGACCGCGATCTCGCCGCGACCTGGAAGGAGCGAGCACGCATCAATGTCGCGGCCATCCTCACCGCAAACGAAATCGAGAGGCAAAATCTGCCGGCGACTCCGGCCGCCCAGGCGAGGCTGATCCGCTTCACCGGTTTCGGCGCCGGCGAGCTGGCAAACGGCATGTTCCGGCGGCCTGGGGAAACCGACTTCCGCACAGGTTGGGATGATCTCGGCAACTCGCTGGAAACAGTGGTCAGCGAGGGCGAATACGCGTCGCTCGCCCGTTGCACCCAATATGCACACTTCACCCCTGAATTCGTCATTCGGGCAATCTGGACGGGCATTCATCGTCTCGGCTGGCGCGGCGGCCGAGTGTTGGAGCCGGGGATCGGAACAGGCCTGTTTCCGGCGCTGATGCCGAAACAGTATCGCGAACTGAGCTACGTCACCGGCATCGAGCTCGATCCCGTCACGGCCCGCATCGCGAAACTGCTGCAGCCGAAGGCGCGCATCATCAACGGCGATTTCGCGCGCACGGACCTCAATGCGATCTACGATCTTGCCATCGGCAACCCGCCCTTCTCCGATCGCACGGTTCGTTCCGACCGGCACTATCGCGCGCTCGGTCTCAGGCTGCACGACTATTTCATCGCGCGGGCGATCGATCTCCTGAAACCTGGCGGGCTCGCCGCCTTCGTCACCAGCGCCGGCACCATGGACAAGGCCGACCGCACCTGCCGGGCGCATGTTGCAAAAACCGCCGACCTTATCGGCGCCATCCGCCTTCCCGAAGGCAGTTTTCGGCGGGAAGCCGGCACCGATGTGGTCGTCGATATTCTTTTTTTTCGCAAACGAAAGACGGGCGAAGCCGCAAACGATCTCGGCTGGCTTGATTTGGAGGAAATTCGCCCGGCGACCGCGGAGGACGGAGCCATCCGTGTGAACCGCTGGTTCGCGCAGCATGCGGATACTGTGCTCGGCGATCATGCCCTGGTCTCCGGCCCCTTCGGCGAGACCTATACCTGCGTGGCGCGGCCGGGCGAAAGCCTGGAGGCGGTACTTCTTGCGGCTATCGAGCGCCTTCCGGAGGGCATCTACGATGGCGAACCGACCGAAATCGATCGCGACCTCGAAGAAGAGCTGGCGGAAATCCTCGATCTGAAGCCTGACCAAAGCCGGATTCGGGAGGGCAGCTTCTTCCTCGACACCAGGCACGGCCTGATGCAGATGATCGATGGCGCACCGGTCGCGGTGAAAATTCGCAGTGGCCGCAGCGCCGACGGCATTCGGGAAAAGCATGTCCGGATCATCAAGAAGCTCATTCCGATCCGAGACGCCGTGCGCGAGGTGCTGAAGGCCCAGGAACTCGATCGACCGTGGCGCGAGTGCCAGGTGCGACTCAGGGTCGCCTGGTCGAGTTTCGTGCGCGATTTCGGGCCGATCAATCATACGACGGTGTCTATCAGCGAGGATGACGGGAGCGGAGAAGTTCGCGAAACTCACCGTCGCCCGAACCTTGCTCCGTTTCTCGACGATCCGGATTGCTGGCTGGTCGCGTCGATCGAGGACTATGACCTCGAAACCGATACCGCCAGGCCCGGAGCGATTT
>NZ_JARWGH010000020.1:0-90013 GCF_036528765.1 Rhizobium sp. BR 362
TATACGAGGTCACCGGCCAGAACCGGGCCTCAAGATGGTCGTTCGGTAGCAGGCGAAGGCTAATCTCCTTAACAGGGTCCAATGCCCTAAATTTCGATCCAGCCTGAAACCTATCCGCCTCTCCCAACACCTTTAACAGCATCGGGCGCATCTGCCGCTCACCGACCATTCATGCCATCTCCTTGCTCTGATTATGGGGCGGCTGCAAGCTTTCCGCAATTGGGTTTATCCGTGTTCGCAACCTCAGGGGCTACCAGAGCGATCCGGCTTTTCCGAGGAATACTGCCCGGTCCTACAATGAAGCCGGAACTCCCTTTTTGTGAGTAGCGATATCGCCCCAATGCAAGTCCTACCCGACGCAGCAGGCATACAGCGCAAAACCGAAGAATTATAAGTCGAATGGCAAAATTATGGACCTATCGTTGGTCTGACCCCTCATTCTTGCCGGCAAGAGATGCCCCGCTATGTGGCTTACAATGGACGTACAGGAGAACAAGATCTCAGCGAACTCTGTGGACGCGCCCGCACAGATGCCACTCCAGGCGCAAAACCCTATTGTCATGGCTGAGGTGGAACGTCTTCTGAAGGGACGTACCCGGGACATTCGCTTAAAAGGCGAACTTTATCGCCTGTTTCAGGAGCGTTCCTGGTTTCGAACGGCCAAGATCATTCGTTCCTGGATGATTTGGGTTGCCCTGATAGATGCGCTGACATTGGGCCTCAACGCAATCCTGCTTCCAAAGGCGATCGCGCTGTCGATGCTTCCGCCCGCCTGTATCCTTCCTCCGGCTGCCTTGGCCACTGCCTTTGTCTGGAAAATACCGCGCGCTTTCCAGCTTCAAAGGATTGTCTTGATTGTGGGCATGTTCTTTATCCTCCTATCGGTCGCACTGGTGGGCGTGAATGCGGGAGGCGAGTTCTACGAACGGCATTTGAACATCATGCTGTTCGTGGCCATCACAGCGATCATCATCTTTGCCATACCACTGGCATGGACGACGATGATCGCAGTCATGGCGCTCGGTCTTTATCTGTTTTTCCAAATGCATAATCCGATCGTCGAATTGGGAAGCTTGGAAGCTGCCACCCTGTTCTTCGCCAGCGGCATCGTCGCAACGGTGGTGGCCCGGCGTACCATTACGATCTTGGCCCAGAAGACCTTCCTGCTTGAACTGCGGGACAAGAGCCGGGTGGCGGAACTGGCTGATGCGAACGCCCGGCTCGAACTTCTTGCGAGAACGGATCCCCTCACCGGCATCGCCAACCGAAGATGGATGATGGAAATGCTCAATCGTCTCTGGAGTGGGGATCGTCAACGCGCAGAGGGGATTGCCATGCTGATGTGTGATATCGACTACTTCAAGATGCTGAATGATAGTCTCGGCCACGGCGAGGGGGACCGCTGCCTTGTAAAGGTCGCCGGCATTATTCAGAGCAGCATGAGAGGAAACCGTGACCGCGTCTCGCGTTACGGTGGCGAAGAGTTTCTGATTGTGCTTCCAAGCGTGAGCGAGGAAGAAGCCATTGCCGTCGCCGAGCGGATTCGAGAGGGTGTAGAAACTGCTTCTCTGCCAAATCCTGCGTCCGAGATATCGCCGTGCGTCACCCTCAGCATCGGGCTAGTCCACGCGGCGGACCTAGACACCGTCTCGCCCGAGCAACTGCAGAAGCGAGCCGATGAGGCGCTTTACCTTGCCAAGCAATCCGGTCGAAACCGAGTGGTGCTCTACAAGGCAAGCGCGCCGAACGCATAGCTGCAGTGCCTATATCAAAGAAACCGTTGTTCTTGCGCTTTGATCCCGGGGGCCGTGGCTCATATTTCCTTGACGAGATTTGCGATCAGACGGCTGGTGACGGCGGCCAGTGTCAGGCCGAGATGACCGTGCCCGAATGCGTAGAGAATCTTGGCACTGCTACGGCTGCGGCCGATCACCGGCAGCGAGTTTGGAAGAGATGGCCTGAAGCCCAGCCATTTTGTGTGAGGCTGGCCGATATCGGGAAAATACTGGCGCACGCCACGATCCAGGAAATCAAAACGGCGCATGTTGGCTGCGGCGTCCGTTCCGCCGAGTTCGACGGTGCCCGCGACGCGCAGCCTGCCGGCGAGCGGCGTCATATAGAAACCAAGATGCGTCGGGCATACCGAACGCTGAAGAAGCGGAGTTTCTGTTTTATATTCGAGATGATAGCCCCGTTCAGTTTCAAGAGGGATGTTGTCGCCCGCCTGCAATGCAAGCCCCTTGGAGAATGCGCCGGCCGCGATGATGACCGTGCCCACATCGAGGTCGACGTCGGACCCGCTGAGACGCGTCCTGTTGCCGGCGGAAGACAAATGCTCTACGCGCGCCCGGCAGACCCTTACGCCCTTGGTTTCTCCCGCGCTCAACAGACGGTGCATCAACTCGGCCGGATCCGTCACATTCATGGAATCGGGAAAAAAAATGCCCTTTCCTTCGAAAGAAGGAAGCGTCGGCTCCATTGCCGCCACCTGTTGAGAACTCAAGATTTCCTGATGAACGCCGAGTTCCGTACGGATCGCATGAGCCCATGAAGGCTTGGAGCCGGCGTTTGCCTGCGGTTGCAGATAGAGACATCCATTCTTCCGCAGCAGGGATTGCGCTCCAGCGTCCACAGCCATCTCCTCCCATGCCGGCAAGGCGTCCTTCAACAGACGGGCAAGAGCAATTGCATTGGCGCGCGCCGGAGCAGGGAGCGATTGATAGGCAAATTTGGAAATCCATGGCGCCAGTTGGAACAAGGCTGCCCAGCGCAGCGAAAACGGGCTGTCCTTGCCAAACAGAAGATGCGGTAAGCTTTTGAGCACATCCGGATTGCCGACCGGCACGCAGGCATAGTCGGCAAATGTGCCTGCATTCCCATAGGACGCACCGGAGCCGGGCGTATTGGGATCGAGGAGCGTGACCTCGCGGCCCTCAGAGGCGAGTCTGAGCGCAACGGCGAGCCCGATGACGCCCGCGCCTATGATTGCGATATCGGTGCTTTCGCGTTTGCTCATGATCTCTAAACGAACCCAGGAATTTGCAGATGGCCGGCGTCGAGCAACTCGCGCATGGTCTTCAGGGCACGACGCAGGTCCTCTTGTGACCGCGCGGCGCTAAGATTGATGCGAACGCCATGCTGCACCGGTTCGCGCCCCACCGCGAAGGCATCGCCGGGCAGAACGCTCACGCCGCGCTGCAGGCAAGTCCGGGCAAATCCCGCGCCTCTCCATGGATCAGGCAGCCGCAGCCAGGCATGCGTGGAAGTCGGATAGCTCTGCAGGTCGAAATCGCCCAGTAGTTCAGACAGGATCGCCTGTCTTTTTGAGAGTTCGTCCTTTTGGGCCGCGATGATTTTCGCAGCCGAACCCTCTTCCAGAAGAACGGTCGCAATCAAAGCCGCCATGGGATTGGCGCTCCAGCAGTTGATACGAAGTGCCGCCGCGATCTGGTTCATCATGGATCGGGGACCGATGACAAAGCCAAACCGCAGGCCTGGCGCAACGCATTTGGAGAACCCGCCTATGTAGACCGTCAACTCAGGTTCGAGGGTCGCAAAGGACGGAGGCGGATTGTCGAGCAAGGGGCGATAGACATCATCCTCGATGATCAACACGTTATGACGCCGCGCGATCTCGACGATGCCCCTCCGGCGCTCCTCCGACAGCGTGATCGTCGTGGGATTGTGGAGGCTGGGCACCAGGAAGATCGCCCGCGGCCGCAATTGTGCACATGCGGTCTCAAGTGCATCGAGCCGCATCCCTCCCCGATCCATGGCAAGGCCGCGAAGTTCGATATCATGCGAGCGGCAGAGGGCGTTGATGCCTTGGTAGGTCACCTCGTCTGCAAGGATCACATCGCCCTTCTGCGCGACGGCGCTCAGCACGCAATCGAGAGCATGTTGCGCGCCGATCGTCAGAACGACGCGCCCTGGATCATTGTCGCCGGCAACGTCCTTCATCCACTTCGCCACTGTCGCTCGCGCCCAGGCAGGTCCTTCGGCCGGATGGTAGTCCTGCGTCGCCGCATAAAGCGGATTTTTGGAAAGACGCGGCAACAGCGCTGCGGTGACGTCGAGAAAAGCGTTCGTCGCCGGACGATTGACCGATAAATCGACAAGACCAGTATCTTCACTCGGAGCGGAAACGAATTCCGCCCCTTTTTCCGATTTCTGCTCCGCCACAAGCATGCCGCGTCCCGGCCGCGCGTCGATCAAGCCGCGCTCTTGAAGCGCCGAGAAAGCGCGCGTCACTGTCGTGACGTTAATCCCGAGATTTTGCGCGATCTCGCGCTGGGAGGGCAGTCGTTCTCCCTTAGCCAATTCCCCGCTGGCGATACGATCAGCAATGGCATCGGCCAGTCGCCGATAGACGGGACCGTCGCCGCTTAGGAGTTGAAGGTCTTGCATCATTGAATGGTGGTTCCGACAAATCTATGTCGGCTTGTACCACATGAAAAACGACCAGACAACGCATACAAATCAGATAATATGCCAAACAATTCAGTTATGCGTAGATAAAACGCCATACAATTAACGCTTGACATCGAATTTCTATGGTTCAATATCCAGACAATGAAATTTGTGTGACCATATAAGCTGCTGCATCTATGCAGGAGGACTTCACATGCAAAGCGCAGTTCGTCTTTGGTCAATTCCGGATGTCTGGCGCCTGCCATTCGATTCCGACGTCAACAATGGAGCCTTGTGATGGCGTCCGGAACAGCGCCTCTACGCGAAACGGATCGTTTCGTCGATTTCATCGACGTCGAGAAATCCTATGACGGCCGCACTTTTGCAGTTGCCCGGCTGAATCTGCATGTCTCGAAGGGCGAGTTTCTGACCCTGCTTGGTCCCTCGGGATCGGGCAAGACGACGACGCTCAACATGCTTGCCGGATTTGAGCGACCCACCAATGGCACTATCATCCTGAACGGTCAGCCGGTCGACCGATCGCCTCCCTACGAACGCAACATCGGCATGGTATTTCAAAATTATGCACTCTTTCCGCATTTGACCGTCGAAGAGAATGTCGCCTTTCCATTGTCCGTGCGGAAAATGCCGAAATCCGATATCGCCGCGCGTGTCCAAAAGGCGTTGGACATGATCCAGTTGCGAAAATTCTCCGATCGCCGGCCCGGTCAGCTTTCGGGAGGCCAGCAGCAGCGCGTTGCACTCGCACGGGCGCTGGTCTTCGAGCCCACGCTTGTCTTGATGGACGAGCCGCTTGGTGCGCTCGACAAAAAGTTGCGTGAGCATATGCAACTCGAGATCAAACAACTGCATTCGATGCTCGGCGTTACCATCGTCTATGTCACGCATGACCAAAGCGAGGCGCTGACCATGTCCGACCGCGTGGCGGTCTTTAACAATGGCAGCATCGCTCAGATCGGGACCCCCGACGATCTCTATAACCAGCCTGCAAATCCGTTCGTCGCGAGCTTTATCGGCGAGAATAACACGCTTGATGGCGTGGTCGATGACGTCTCGGGCGCTGAGTGCCAAGTGACACTGAACGGCGGCGGCCATATCAGAGCAGCAGCAATAGGTCCCGTTGCAAAGGGAGCACCTTGCCAGATTGCCCTGCGTCCCGAGCGCATTCGCGTTGGCCCTGCAACGCTGAAGGACAACAGCTTCCAGGCAACCGTGGAAGGCAGCATCTATCTGGGCGACCATCTGCGGCTCCTGACACGGCTCGGAAACGGCCAACTCCTGAGCGTGAAGATCGGACCGGAGAGAATGATGGCAGCGGGCGAGACGGTCGCGCTCGGTTGCTCCTCGCTCGATTGCCGCGCTTTTCCAGTTCAGTGACGATCTAAAATAAATATCAAAACAAGAGAGGAACAGATGAAAAACAGAATTTCCAAACTCGCGCTGCTTGCAGCCGCAGCCTACATGACGGCCTCCCATACCGGGCTCGCCGGCGAGCAGTTGACGATCATGGCGACCGGAACGATCAGATCCTGGAATATGACATGATCAGCATTCCGAAGGGCGCAAAGAACGCGGATCTTGCCCACAAATATCTCGCTTACATCAGCAAGCCGGAAAACAACGCCAAGCTGGCGAGCTTCATCACCTATGGTCCGGTGCGCAACGACGCGACCAAGTTTGTCGCAGCCGACGCATTGCCGAAACTGCCGAATGCGCCCGATCATATGAAGTCCTATCTGGTCGCGGATACGGAGTTCTGGGGCGATTACGGCGAAGATCTGGTGAAGCGCTTCAACGCCTGGCTGGCGCAGTAACCGCCATGTCTACGATTCAGCCCAACGACATCAGCCAGAATCGTTTCATGCAGAAACGCGACGGCGGTGAGACGGTAGACGCAAAATTGCTGATATCGGCCATAAGGCAGTCGCAGGCCCGCGAGCGATTAAGATCGCTCGCGCTCGCCGCACCGCTTCTGGTGTTGTTGGTGCTGAGCTTCGGTATTCCCATCGTCGCCCTTCTGTCGCGGGCGGTCTACGACCCGACGATTGCCAATGCCCTGCCCCAGACTGGGGCGGCGATGGAAACGTGGAACGGCACCGATGTGCCTGACGACAAGATCTTTGCGGCCCTTGCCGCTGATCTGAAGATGGTCCAACAAAACGGAACCATCGCCGAATTCGCCAAGAGCCTCAATGCAAGACTGCCCGGTGCGCGCAGCCAGGTACTGAAAACCTCCCGCGCGCTCGACAAGCAAGGCGTTGTCGACGTCGATGTCATGAAGGCCAATCCCTTCTGGACCGATCACCGCACATGGGTGACGATCGAAAATGGCCGACATGTACTGACCTCGTTTTATCTGCTGAGCGCCTTGGATTTGCAGTGGAATGTGGATGGCGGCATCGAGCGCGTACCGCCGGAGCAGGCGATTTTCCTTCGCGTTTTTATCCGTACCTTTTTTGTGGCGGCCGCTGTTACGTTGGCAACGCTGATCCTCGGCTTTCCGCTGGCCTATCTGATATCGAGCGCTCCCAAGACCATCGGGGCGGTGCTTATCGTCGCAGTTTTGTTGCCGTTCTGGACATCGATCCTGGTGCGCACTGCCGCCTGGACGGTGCTGCTGCAGAAGTTTGGGCTGATCAATGACGTGCTTCTCTGGATCGGCGTAACGGATGTCAGGCTCGACCTGATGTATAGCCGTCTCGGTCTCATCATAGCCATGACGCACATTCAACTGCCGTTTACGCTGTTGCCGATCTACAGCGTCATGCGGACGATCCCGCCGTCACAGATGCGCGCTGCCTATTCGCTGGGTGGCCGACCCTTCACCTGCTTCAGGCGCATCTATCTGCCGCAGGTCGTCCCTGGCATCATGGCAGGCTGCTTGCTGACGTTCATCCTCTGCCTTGGCTACTATATCACGCCGGCACTGGTCGGCGGCGCCGGTGATCAGTTGATCAGCAATTTTATCGCCAACTATATCAACGTCGAACTCAATTGGGAGATGGCGGCTGCCCTTAGCTTTATTCTCCTCGTTTTCACTCTCGGTCTGTATGCGCTCTTTGCCCGCATGCTTGGCCTCGATCGTCTGAAACCGGTGTGATCATGCTGCTGTCCCCCTATCCCACTCTCGGCGAGAGAATTCGCGTCTCTTTATTGTGGCTGTGGAGCGCGCTCGTCATCGTTTTCCTGATGGTTCCGATCCTTGTGCCCATCCCCCTCTCCTTCAACAGCGGCGCATTCTTCGTGTTTCCTTTGGAGGGCCTCTCGCTTCGATGGTACGAGGTGGTGCTGGGCACCGAACGGTGGCAGATGTCGATTGCCAACAGCCTGATCATCGGCTTCGGCACGACCGTTCTCGCCACAACGTTGGGGACATTGACGGCGATAGCGCTCGCGAACGACAAGTTTCCGGCGCGGCGCATCGTGATGCCACTCGTCATTTCGCCGTTAATTGTCCCGGTCGTTATCACGGCCGTCGGATCTTATCTCTTCTATGCGCGCATCGGCCTTGCAAGCACCTATGCCGGTGTCATCCTTGCCCACACCGCACTCGCCAGCCCTTTCGTGGTGGTCACGGTGGGCGCGAGTCTGACGGGATTTGATCGCACGCTCATGCGGGCTGCCTCGATCTCCGGTGCCCGGCCGACCGTCGCGTTTCGCAGGGTGATGCTGCCTCTCATTCTGCCGGGAATATTATCGGGCGCCGCCTTTGCCTTCGTAACCTCGTTCGATGAGGTCGTCGTTGCCCAATTCCTCACCAGCGCCAGCCAGCGCACCATGCCGCTTGAAATGTTCACGGGATTGCGCGAGAGGCTGAGCCCGGCGATTACCGCGGCTGCGACGCTAATGATGCTGCTGTCGATTGTCCTGCTCGTGGTCGCCAACTTGCTCGTACGAGGTGCGCGAAAAGGAAGCAAGCTCGAAAGCTGAGGAACGTGCAGATACGAGATAAACCTCGCCGTCAGTGCACAGGCTTGATCGGTGTGGCGGCGAAGGAGTCGATGCCTTCGAGTTCGACCGTTTGAAGGAATTGTTCAAAAGCCTCCACATCGGTGTCGAACACATCCATCCACACCGTGATATCGAGTCCTTCGTCGACGACCTGAAGATTCCATCCGCAATCCTCGCCGAACGGTCGGAAAATTTCCACGATCACGCTTATCCCGTCGGCAATAAACGGCCGAGACAGGGGAGAATATTCAAAGTGCGGATTACAATCGTTCTCCGCATCGGCCAAACAATTTGTCATACAGTCTCTCCCGGCTAACTCCATGCCCGCGAATACAACAACTCACGAAGCTGACTTTGCTTCGTCACGCCGATCTGAAACCAATAGACAAGCTCTCGCGCCGCCTCCTGGGCTTCGGCGCTTGCCTTCTCGCAACACCGATCCTCGCAATAAGCGGTTAAGAGCGTGTGCATCATCACAACGTCTTCCGGATAAAGCGGTGGCGTCCGACTGCCAAATGCCCGAGCCATTCCGTCCTCCTACGTGGGTCAAACTGCCTTCAGGACAGTAGGCAAAAAATTCGGCTCGCCAATTAACTTTGACATAGGGCGCATTATTCTTCGGCAAGGACTGATACGCGAACTGAACCGCCGCGCCTTGAATTGGTTGTTCGCTGAAGGTTGCGTTCCGTCAAAGGAAAAAACCAAGGAAAAATGCTTACCTAAAGAAGATTTGCGTGCAGTCTGAAAAACGGCATCGGTGCACTGAGCCGGCAACGAGGGCCGGCTCAGTGGCGAGATGAATTAAAAACGCGGTGGGGGCGTGTAGGGCCGAGAATCTACGTCGGCGTCGTCGTAAGGATCGAGCGTATCGTCGAACCGCTGCCATCCTTGCCCTGCATAGAGGGCGCGACGCTCGCGGATATTGACGCGCGGCAGGCGATCGAGGATCTGATTCGCGGTCGCGATCTCATCGTCGTCGACACGCGCTACGACAAGCGAGCTGCCGCGTCGAACGCTCTCGGCGTAGACATTCGCATCCTCCTCGGGCACACCCGACTTTATCAAGGCACCGACAATGCCACCCGCTGCGCCGCCGACGACGGCACCGCCGGCCGCGCCGGCCAGAGCGGCGACAAGCCAACCTGCGGCGACCACCGGGCCGACACCCGGAATGGCAAGCATCCCAAGCCCTGCCAGCAGGCCGCCTGCTCCACCGGCCACAGCGCCGACACCTGCTCCGGCGCCCGCGCCTTCGGCGGCTTTATTGCCCTGTTCCTCGACCTTGCGGCCCTCGCCGGTTCTGCTGACAATGCTGATATTGTCAGACGAGATTCCGGCGTCTTCCAACTGCTCAACGGCACGTTCGGCATCGCCACGCTGATCAAAAAGTCCAGTCACTGTTGCCATGGGATTTTCCTTCCTTCGTGTTCTTGATGGTGACGATCGTTCACTTCGTGACGATGTTGCCCTGGTAGTCCAGCGCAACCTGGACCGTCTTCGAGCCTTTCTTCGCGGACGCTCTCCACACACCTTGATCGTCGAGCTGCAGGTTGGTGATGTCGGTATAGCCAGCCTCTTCCATTCGCGATTTAGCCTGGCCTTCGGTGAAGCTGTTCTTACCCTGTACCGGCGCACCGGGGTTCGTTGTGTCGGGGGTGGCGACCGCGGGCGTCTTCTGCGTGGTCGTCGGCTTCTCGCTCTGTGCAAAGCCGGCCGAAGTGGCCATCAGAAAAGCAGCCGAAATTAGTAAAATTTTCCTCATTGGATTCCTCGCTGTCGTTCTTCTGAATTGAAGTCCGCACACCTAATCGGTTGAGAGAATTTATGTTCCAGGACCGACTGAAGAATCTATTCGACGCTCAATTCCGCTCAAAAGGCGGAAACGCCGTAGGAATTATATCTTTTTGCTCAGTTTATGACACGACGAATGAAAGCCTGCGCCGTTGCCGCGCGTTATTCCTAGGAGCAGCCGAAAGTTTCCTCGATACCGACTTCACTGCTCAGAATTTGCTTCCAAATGTGCGGCTGCACAGGCCGCTGTACCAGCCTGCGACCCACTCCTATCGTCTCGAAAAGGCTAGGGAACCGCGAGCCTCCAGCGGAGTTTTGTTCCCATCGCAAGGAGCACGGCAATGCATCTCACCGACACCAAGGTCATCCACGAGGGAAACATGCTGAAGGTTCAATTCTTCGGGGAGGGAGGCGAGGTCGTTTCCGTTCAGATAAACAGCGGCGGCGTGCAGATGGATGATGTTGCGGCAATCGATCAGGCCAAGGTGATGATGGTTCAACTTACGGCGTTCGGCACGCGGGACGGCGGCGGAAGCCTCAACGCCTACGATGCGTTCAGCAATGGCAATTTCGATCAAGGTCCGCCGTATCCACCGGTCGACAAGTCCAATACGAAGCACTGAGGTCAGGCGCTGCAAAGGAAGCAGGGCGAAGAGCCGCGGCTACGTCGTGGGCTTTGCGGCACAACCGCCAACTTCGGCTGTTCTTTAGGGAGAGTAAGCTTTAAGGAGAAGCAAATCATGCCAGACAATTCAAAGACGTCCCCTGCGGTGGAATCCATGAAGCTGGAACAGGCCGCGCAGCGGCGCAAGGCCAACAAAGGGGAGCTGGAGGTCGGCCTTGAAAATACCTTTCCGGCGTCAGACCCGGTATCGGTTACGCGCAGCGACATTCCTTCGGGACGGACCGATACCGATGAGGCCCAGCGGGTGAAACGCCAGCCCGATCCATCGAGCAACGCCGACGCACCGCTGGTTGGTGACAAGGGGGGCAGTGCGCAGGGAGGATTCATGTCTCGCGAGGGATCTCAGCGTGAGGGATTTTCGCAATCCCAATCAACGGCCGGAACTATGCTCGCCAATTTTCGGGAACGCGTAAGGGAAAGACCCCTTTTGGCCGTCGGTGTCGCGGCGCTTGCCGCCTATGCTTATGCGGTCAGATCCCACCGCTGGTGAAGGCAACTGCGCGGATACGATCCTGGAACGGCGGTTGGAGGCTTCGAGGCTGCGCTTCTGAAGCCTTCGGTCGCTATCCGGAAATCGAAGGCGCGCCGGAACGGCGCGAGATTTCAATCAAGCTCTTACCGCGACTTTTCGTCGGGCCAAGCAATCATCAGCGGTATCGCCACTCTTGCGATCTTTCCGAGAGGCAATCGCTTCAACAAACGAACACTGACAAAGGTAGCCGCCATCGCGCCTGCCAATTTCGCCCATGGATAGCGGCCGAGTTGGGCATGCGCGCTTGCATCTGCCCAATCGAGGTTCGATCTGACGACGGTTGTCGCCTGCTGCGCAACGGCACCTAGGCGCGTCCGCAGATTTTCCATCGCGTCTCTGAGATGGGCGATCTCACTCTTAAGCTCATCAAGACGACGCCGTTCGACGCCCATGTCGTCAAGGCTTTGAAAGCCCTCCTCCGCCGGCGCATTCGCCTCAAGCGCGGCGAGATGAGCCTGCAACTCAGCGTCGGTTCGAAAGCCCTCCGGCTGCTTAGAAGCGCTCATGGCGGCCTCCCTTATATAGAGGTGTAACAGCGGGCAGAAGCATTGCTCTCACCCGGCTTTGCTCTCGTCCTTGTGTTCCCGCACAGTCCCGCGAGTAACCGTCGGGACAAGGAACCAAGTCGCATCTGTCATTTGCCGGGATGGCGCGTTGACTCAAGGACATCCTGTCTCTCCTGCGATAATTGGATCCGAGGAGAACGCCTCAGGAGTCAAAAGGATGCATGAAGCGCGTCCAGTCTATGGCGGCTTTGCGTGCCACAGGTGGGGATGACGCGAATACTACCCCGCGGCGCTGATCGTAAGGAACATAGCTCCGCGACATTCATTTATCCGCTGCGGTCTCCATGGCCGCAGCTCAAGGTGTTCACGCGGGTCACCGGAGCTTGAGCCCGCCGCGTTCATCACACGCGGCGGGCTCTGATATGTCGCCGTCCACTATTCGCGAAAGCGTCAAGACGCCATTGCATAAAGGCGACGCTCGGATTGAGCCGCGCTACGCGTTCTGAACCGTTGCACCAGGTCGGCGAGGTTCTCGGTCTCCTGAGTGAGGCTTTGCGCGGCGGCCGTGGTCTCTTCCACCATGGCGGCGTTTTGTTGGGTTACCTTGTCCATTTGATCGCCGGCAGCCGAGACTTCGCGCAGACTTGCGGCCTGTTCGCGCGCCGCAACGGCGATCTGGGCGACGGTCGAACTCATGGCAATGACCTGCTCGACGATTTGTTCGAGCGATGTGCCGGATTCGCCGACAAGCTGCACACCCGTCCTGACCTGGGCGGAAGAGGTCGAGATCAACTCCTTGATCTCCCTGGCTGCACTTGCGGAGCGTTGTGCAAGTTCGCGCACCTCTTGGGCGACGACCGCAAAACCCTTGCCCGCTTCGCCTGCGCGCGCCGCCTCCACGCCCGCATTGAGGGCGAGCAGGTTGGTCTGGAAGGCGATTTCGTCGATGACACCGATAATGTTGCCGATCTTGGCTGAAGAGTTCTGGATCTCCGTCATCGCGGCAATCGCGCGGCCGACGATCGCGCCGCCATTCTCCGCATTGGCCCGTGCGGTGGCGACGGCGCTCTGAGCACCACTTGCACCTTCCGCCGTGCCATTGACACCGCGCGTGACATCGCCCAGCGCTGCGACCGTCTCTTCGAGCGAGGCCGCCTGCTGTTCTGTACGACGTGCAAGATCGTGGGATGCGGAGGAGATTTCCGTCAGGCCCGACCTGATCGTACCGACGGCGCGGATCACAGAGTCCACAGCCTCTTCTAGGCTGGAAACGGCGCTATTGAAATGATCGCGAATGCGGATGTAGCGGCCGTCCACCTCACCAACGCGCACTGTTAGGTCACCCTTCGAGAGCGCATCGAGTCCGAAAGAAATCTGCTGGAAGGCATGTTCCATCACCTGGGCATCGGAAAGCCGCTCGGCCTCCTGGCGCAAGCGCTCTTCTTCGGCCGCAAGGCGAGCGCGTTCGGCATTGGCTTCGGCGACGACCTTGGCGTGCCCTGTTTCTTGAAAGACCTTCAGCGAACGTGCCATGGCGCCGAGCTCGTGACGATCCTCGGTGCCGTCGATCGTCATCGTGTCGTCACCGCGCGCGAGGCGCTCCATTGTCCGTGCCATCTTGCGCACAGCCGAGGAAATTAGCTGACCGATAAAATAGGCGAGCACGAGACCGATCACGATCAGAAGCCCGCTCATCACCAGCGTCGAGCGGGTCGCAGACGCAACCGTCGTATCGACCGAACTGTCGAGGGACTTCTGCGCATCCATGACGGTCGCCTGCAGATCTCTGAAGCCGGTGGCGATTTTCGGCGCCAGAACATTGAGTTCGCTGTCGCGGATCTTGTTGGTCGCGAGCAAAACATCCCTCACGTCGCCAAGGCGACCGGTGTAGTTCTGCATGAGCTGGCCGGCACCAAGAATGCGTTTGTGCTGCAGTTCACCTTTTGCAGCCTTGGCGGCCGCCTCGTTCAACGCCATGGCATCGTTCAGAGCCGCGTGGGCGGTGTCGTAAGATGCCGGATCACCGGAATGGATAAAACGCTCGGAGAAATAAAGGCTGCGGTTCAAGGCTTCGAGTGTCGCCCCCGTCATATGCAGCAGCGTCACATCGTTCTGCCTCCAGGCACTGCGCATGACGTCATTCAGCGCAATGCTGGTCCAGGGCCCAAACTCGGTGACCTTGGCGATCAGGGCGTCGCGCCGGGCGTGAAGGGTGACGATCTGCTCGAAAGCCTTTGCGTAGGCGTCCACATCCCGGCGGATGGTGGCCATGCCCGTCTCCAGAGAGCTGTTGCCGGCAAAGCGCTGGTCTTCGGCGGCAAACGCCTTAACCCCTGCGCGGAAGCGGTCCACGACATCCTGCGTCGGGCTGGATCTGAAAGCTTCCACCGACATCTGGATCTCGTGGAGCTGGTTGCTGTGGTCGGAAATGGCAAGGCTCTGGCCCGCGGTATTGCGGTAAGAGGAGAAGATGGACGAAAGCCCGTCCATACCGGAAATTGCATTGACCGACAGCAAGCTCATGAGCAGGATCAGCGGCAGGAAGCCAGCCGTGATCTGTGCCCGGATGCCGAGTTTATTCCAAAAGCGCAACATCATAATCCTCTTTTGCTCACTGGGTCTTCGGCAGGTATTGGGCGATGTTCTGGGGCGTGACGAGTTCGAACGGGACGTTGTTAACTCGCGGCACTTGCTGGCCATTCATGAGCTTGATTGCGGCATCGACTGCCGTCGCGCCCTGTCCGACCGCGCTCTGAAGGATGGTCACATCGAGATCGCCCGCCTGCATCGCCGCAAGCGCGTCGTCGGTTGCATCGACGCCGCCGACAATGACATCTTTCATCGCCATGCCATTCCGCTTCATGGCCCGGATGGCGCCGAGCGCCATTTCGTCATTATTGGCGATGACCGCGTCGAACTTGACGCCGGCAGACAGCCATTCCTGCATCTGCTGATCGGCGTAGTCACGCGACCAATAGGCAGCTTGCCGCTCGACGATCTGCATGCCTTTGCATTCGGGCGTGGCAATAACGTTGTCGATATCCTCAGTGCGGGCGCGAGCGGCTTGGTGGAAGGGCTCGCCCATCAGCACCACGACGCGGCCTTTACCCTTCATCAGAGAGCAGACTTCCTTCGTCTCGAGGGTTCCGGATTCCTTTTCGTCCGAGGCGACCACGACTTGGTTTTCCGGCAGGTCGGAGAGGTTCGAGGGGACGTTGTTGATATAGATAAGCGGGATGTGAGCATCGGCGGCAAGCTTGGTCATCTGCGGTCCGAGGTCGCCGTCAGAAACGGCAACGATGATGGCATCGACCTTATCGGCTATGAGCTGCTGAACCTGCTTGTTTTGAAGCTCGTTGTCGCCCTTGGCATTCTGCGTGACAAGTTTCAGTCCGGAAATGGTTTTTCCATGCGAAAGGACACCGTTCAGCAATGCGGTGCGGAATTTATCCAGATCGGACATCGATACGCCGATCGTTTGTGCGCTCGCGGTGGAGGCGCACATCGCCATCGCGAAAGCAGCAAGTAAGGTTTTTCTCATTATCTCCCCCAAACGTTCATCGTACTGAGGATCTATAATGAGATTTTAGTTAAATTTTACTTTATGGTAACCAATGCCTTTAAGAACATCTTCAGGTTCGCACAGAGGTTTCTGAATAAGAAAATCTTCTTTTGCTACATTATTGATGAATAATATTGCAATCACCGGAGCAGCACCGTTTATTGGCCCATCTCCTCAATCGCCCGGTGAAGGCCACGCGATGAAGTGCCGCTCACTACAAACGACCGCGATTTTCGTGCTGACGAAGAATGATATTTTCAAGAGATGATGTCGAACACGGCAGGGAACAGTGGGAAGGGCGCATGGCGTGTTCCCTGCCGTGCATTGTAGAAGGCTGCGTTGACAGCGGAAACGCTCCGTAAACAGTCTTCTGATGGCCGCACTGGAAAGCGGCGCGTTGGAGAGCTAAGGGAGGAGCTCGCCACGCATCGAACATTTGGTCACGTCCTTTGTTCCCGGGAACGGGACGCGGCGAATTTAAAATTTCAGAACCGATGCCAACACCTCGGATTTTGCGATCGGCTGCCGCAGCCTTTGACCGCCTCGCTGGCGGCTGACTTGAAGACTATCGTTATTACGCCAACCGAACTATGCGGCTGTTGCCCGGTCACCAGCCGTGGCTATGCAATCACGGCCCTTCGTCTTGGCATCATAAAGTGCCTGGTCCGCAGCCTCCACCAACTCGGCCGCGCTTGCGAATGTCGATCCATCGGACATCGTCGCCACGCCAATGCTGGTCGTCACGATCGATTTGCTGCTTGCCCTGTGCGGTATTGCAAGTCGATGCAGTGCCGAGCGCAGAAGCTCGGCGAGAGCCAAAGCGCCGTCTCCGTCTGTTCCAGGAAGAACGATCGCAAATTCTTCGCCGCCGAAACGGGCCGCAAGGTCGGACGTTCGTACGACCACCGAACGGAGCACATCGCCGATAGCCTTGAGGCACTTATCGCCCTCAAGATGACCATAGCTGTCGTTATAGGTCTTGAAATGATCGATATCGATCAGCAGCATGCTGAGAGGGGAGCCGCCGCGGCGTGCCCGAGCGAACTCCGTCACGATCACTTCGTCGAACACCCGTCGGTTGGCGATGCCGGTCAGCGCATCGGTATAGGCAAGCCCCGTCATTTTTTGAGCAAGTTGCTTCAATTGTTCTTCGGAATGCTTCATCGACGTGATGTCCGAAACCACCACCAAAGCAGAACCGTCGGAGGCCAGCCGGGTGCGCAGGCTGAGCCAGCGCCCGTCAAACAGAGGAATTTCGGTGTCTCGCGTCAGAAAGAGCTGCGCGGCGGAAGCTTGTATCCACTCCTCGCTGACGTCCGGGCTGACATCGATCCTTTCCGCATTCCGCACAACGGCTCGGACAATATCCGAAATGTGGGCACCCGGCTGTCTGGCATATCCCGACCGAGGAAATGCAGCACGGTATTGGTCGTTGCAGAACACCAGCTTGCCATCCGGACTGAACATGGCAAGGCCATCAGACATTTCCGCCATCGCTTGCAAAAGCACATTCTTGCTGTCGACGGCTTCTTGTATCAGCCGCTTTTTCTCGGTGATGTCACGCGTCACGCCCGCAAGCCCGATCAACTCGCCGTGGCGATCTCGCAAAGGGACCTTTGACGTCAAGAACCAGCGTTCTCGGCCGTCCCGGATCACGAAGGGCTCCTCGAAATCCACCATCGGAATCCCGGACGACATAATCTCCTGCTCGCGCTCGAAAAAAGCTTGAGCCATGTCGCGAGGATAAAGGTCGAAATCGGTCAGTCCCACCATCTCCGAGGATTTCGTACGGCCGTGATCGCGTGCGACATTCAGATTGGCGGCCAGGAAACGGCTCTTGTGATCTTTGACGTAGTAAAAGTCCGGCGCTTGGGTAAGCGCAGCGCGCAGGATGTCTCGCTCGGCGGTGAAGGCGTGGAAGTAGGTGATCACGGAGGCTGCGACCAAGGTTGCTGCAAACCCGGTTACGATGAAGCCGGCGGTGGTGATCGGAGAGCCGCCAGCTCCATATGCCAAGCTTATTCCCAAGGAGACCGAAGCCACGGTCGCGGCTGTGGCCATAATTCTTTTCAGATTCAGGGGCTGGCGGCGGAATAAGAAATGCACCGACGTTCCGAGGAGCGACACGACTACGATGGAGATCAGTCCTGGCTGAAGGCCGGCGCCGCCCATTGAGATCCTGTAGATGGCCGTAAGCGTGCCCGTCACCAGGATGGCCAACGGCCCGCCATAAACAGCCGATACGGCGAGCAAGGTCGAGCGCAGATCGGCATAGTAACCGCCATCGATTTCAATCGACAGCACCATGGAAACGATCGCTCCCAGGCCCATCATCAAACCAAAGGCGATTTTGGCCTGGACCTCGGAGAGGCGATAGAGCCGGTAGTGGAGATGCATCCACACCGAAATGAGGAGCGAGACGGCAGCGACATTGCCGATCAGAACTTGCCAAGCCACGATCACTTTTCCAAAATTTTAAAAGAACTTAGCTGGGATTCTTTGATGAAGTTTGAATCTCTGGACATGAATGGACTGCAGCAATTCTTCTGGTTCTATCGTTAAGGCATCGGCGCCATACGCCTCCCTCTGCCGAAGGAAATGCACGAGGTAAAGACGAAAATTTTGTAACTAACTTTTGCCGGAAGCCTCATAGCAAACTTCGTTCGCAACAATCTCCCGCGGAGAAATACTCGGAAACATAAAGACGCACGTCGTTTATATGCTCCGGCTAGCCTTGCGTCAGTGAATTGAAGCGGATTGTAAGGCACTGATCATGAGACATATGCGTATTATCGCAACTTTGATGTCAACAGCCATTAGCGGCATGAATGTTCCGGCTCTTGCGCAACAGCCGCCCATCGCGGCGATCGAACAGCCTTCCGGCGGCGGCGAGCGGATGGAAGCTCTGCCGCAAGGGAAGGGGATGGAAACCGGACGATGCCCCGATTTTTTCCGCGACCCTCGATTGGAGGGTCATAGGATGGCACTCGGGAACGGTTTGCCCTTTCCCCCGCCGCCACCTGAGACGGGTCCCGGTCTCCCTCCTTGGCTGGATCGTGCATTGGAGCTCGCAAGTAGACTATCGGCCATGGAAACCGTGATCGGTATCCGTGTCGCGCAGCTTGATGCCTGGAGGGACTATACCGCCGCATTGACGGACTTTCTCGATTTTCCGGACCATATTCCGCCGGGACCCGCTGCCGGGGCCGAAACGAAGTCGTCTGATACATCTGCGGCAAAACCGTCTGAACTGTTCGGAGAAGAGATCGCCGATCGCATGCTGGAGCATGCAGACAAGGCTCGCGTGCTGAAAGACAAGGCGGCTGCGCTTCGCACCGTTCTGACGGCTTATCAGCTTCAAAAGCTTGAGGATGCCGAACGATCGCTCGATCCACACCCTGACCGGTTCCGGTAGAAGCCACAGGCTTCCGCCTTCATGCACAGTCCACTTTATCTCCTTCTTCATCCGACGAAGATCGGCCCCCCGGACGCAGTTCGTGCGATCCTTGTCGGTTGGACGGAGTGGCCCGTGAAAGGGCTGAAAGTTCCGGGGAGCGCCCCGCCCGGCGTCCCCGGACCAATCCCTCCGATGATATCCCTCGTCTGAGATATCTCTGCCGCCACGGCTGACATGCAAACCAGAGATATGCCTTTGCAGATATGTTCTCATTTCCATAAACGCGTTTCGGCTATCGCTGCTGCCATGGTGCTTTCCACGGCACTCACTGGATGCGTTGTCGGGCCCGACTATCGCAAGCCGGCGCTGACGATGCCTTCTCATTGGGGCACCAAGACCCAGCCCGCCAAACCTCCGCAGCTCTCACGGTGGTGGAGACAGCTCAAAGACCCGACGCTGGATGCGTTGGTCGAGGAGGCGGTTGCGGGCAACCTCGATGTCGCCTCGGCCAAGGCGAAGATCCGCGAAGCGCGTGCGAGCTACCGTGAGCAGAAGGGTGCGCTGCCGCCCTCTCTCGAGGCAACGGCATCGGCTGCGCGGACTAGGACGGCGGCATCCGGTACAAGTTCCGAAGCGACGATCTATTCGCAATACCAGCCGGGATTTGATGCGAGCTGGGAGCTCGACCTTTTCGGCGGCAATAAGCGCGCGGCAGAGGCGGCGAAATATGGTGTCGAAGCCGCCGACGAAGAACTGCGCGATACGATGCTGACCCTCGTCGGCGACGTCGCTTCCTATTATGTTCAGGCCCGCGAATATCAGGCCCTGCGCGATCTTGCACGGCGCACCGCCGTCTCGCAGCGCAAGACGGCGGCCTTGACGCAGGCCGAACTCAAGGCAGGAAGCGCGACCGGCGTCGATGCCGCCAAGGCCGATGCCCTGGCAAGCAGCACCGAAGCTGACATCCCGACCTATGAGATTTCCTATGCCACGGCGGTCCATCGCCTCAGCGTGCTGCTTGGCAAGCCGCCGGCAGCGCTTGAGGAACGGCTGAAAAAGGGCGGTCCCATTCCAAAGCCGACGGTCGCAGTTTCGAGCGGCATTCCCGCCGACATTTTGAACTCCCGGCCCGATGTCCGCCTCGCAGAGCGGCAGCTTGCTCAATACACGGCGAAGATCGGCCAGGCCGAAGCCAATCGCTATCCGTCGATATCGCTCACCGGCGATATCGCATCCTCTGCCACCAGCATTGCGGATCTCGGCAAGAAATCGACCATCGGCTGGTCGTTCGGTCCGTCGCTCACCGTGCCGATCTTTCAGGGTGGCCAGCTCAAGGCGGCCGTCGATGTCGCCAAGGCTGAGCGTGATCAATATTATGTCGCCTATCAGTCCGCCGTCCTCTCTGCCATGGAAGACGTCGAAAATGCAGTGGTATCGCTGACCCAGGAAAGGCTGAAACACAGCAAGCTCAGCTCTTCGGCCGCCTCTTATCGCCGGGCAACGGACCTATCCCGCATGCTCAATCAAGCCGGCGTGACCGATTTCCTCGATGTGCTCGATGCCGAGCGGTCGCTTTACAGCGCGGAAGAAGCGCTGATCGAGAGCCAGGCGTCGATCGCCGGCGATTATGTCGCCCTCAACAAGGCGCTTGGCGGAGGTTGGGAGGGAAAGGTCGATACCTCAGAGCCTGCGGTAATCGACACCAATACCGGTCCGCACCTGACCGCGGCCAGATAATTCCATGCTGAACTTTCCGGACCCGATGACGGCATCAACCAAACTGAAACGAGCTGATGAAACAGTGCTCCGCGCGCGGCCATTGCGCACGTCGCCAAACAAGCGATTGTGGCGCCGAGCGCTAGCCTTCCCGGCATTGATCCTCGCCGGCGCGGGTGCACTGTTGTTTCACAGCGGCATCTTTGCCGAGGAAAGCTCATCCGCCATCACTGCCATGGTTACACGGGGAGATGTGGAAGAAGCTGTGCTTGCCTCCGGCACATTTAAACCCACCAAGCTGGTCGCCGTCGGTGCGCAGGTCTCGGGGCGGATCACCGCGCTGAATGTCAAGCTCGGCGATGAGATCAAGAAGGATATGCTGATTGCCGAGATCGACTCCACGACGCAAAACAACGATCTGAGGACCGCTCAGGCTTCGCTCGCCAATGTCAAAGCGCAGCGCGAGGAAAGCGAAGCCGATCTTGCCAACGCGCAACTGACGCTCACGCGGCAGCAGACCGTGTTTCGCAATCAAGCCGGCTCCAAGGCGGATCTCGACAGTGCGGAGGCCAGCGTCAAGAAGATCACCGCTCAGATCGCCGCGCTCGACGCGCAGATCATGGCTGCGGAGGTCGCGGTGGAGACGGCGCTAGCCAATCTATCCTACACCCGCATTACCGCGCCGATGGACGGGACCGTGCTTGCCATCGTCAATCAGCAAGGGCAGACCGTCAACGCGGCCCAGTCCGCTCCGACGATCGTCATTCTCGGCCAGCTCGACACGATGATCGTTCGCACCGAGATATCGGAGGCCGACATCGTCAGGGTCAAGGTGGGCCAGCCGGTCTATTTCACCATCCTCGGCGATCCCGCCACCCGTTACGATGCCGTGCTGCAATCGATCGAGCCGGCTCCGGAATCGATTACCAGCGACAGCAGCGTCACATCTTCCAGCACGACCTCATCCAGCAGTAGCACGACCTCCTCCTCGTCATCCTCGGCAATCTACTACAATGGCATTTTCGCCGTATCGAACAAAGATAACCGCTTCCGCACCTATATGTCGGCCGAGGTCCACATCGTACTCGGGGCTGCCAAACACGCGCTTATCATTCCATCCTCGGCGCTTGGCGCCAAGGACACCGACGGCTCCTATAGTGTGCAGGTGGTCGACGCGGACGGCAAACAGGCCTCCAGAAACATCATCGTCGGCCTCAACAACAATGTCACCGCCGAGGTGCGCTCTGGCCTTTCGGAAGGCGAACGCGTCATTATCGGCGAAGCGAGCGCGACCACGGCGAAAAGCAGCATGGGCGGCGGACCGCCGCCGCCGATGGGATTTTAAGCGATGGCTGCCCCACTCATCGAACTGAGGGGTGTCACCCGGGAATACCGGTCCGGCGACGACATCATTGCGGTGCTGAAGGACGTCGATCTATCGATTGCCGAGGGAGAGATGGTCGCCATCGTCGGTCCGTCCGGTTCCGGCAAATCAACGCTGATGAACATCATAGGCCTGCTCGATCGTCCGACTGTAGGCACTTACGCGATCGGCGGTTCCGAGACGGATCGGTTCGACAGCGATGCGCTTTCAAGGCTGCGGCGAGAGCATTTCGGCTTCATCTTCCAGCGTTATCATCTGCTTTCCGAACTGACGGCGCTGGGCAATGTCGAAGTTCCAGCGATCTATGCGGACCAGTCCAACAGGGTGCGGCATGCCCGCGCGGTGGCGCTCCTCAATCGCCTGGGCATGGGTGATCGGGCTGGACACAAGCCGGGGCAGCTTTCCGGCGGCCAGCAGCAGCGTGTTTCCATCGCGCGTGCCTTGATGAACAACGGCAATGTCATCCTTGCCGACGAGCCGACCGGCGCGCTCGACCAGCAAAGCGGCGAAGAGGTGCTTGGCATCCTCTCCGAGCTGCATGCCGAAGGCCATACCGTGGTGATCGTCACTCATGACATGAAGGTCGCGGCCCGCGCGCAGCGTGTCATCGAGTTATCAGACGGCCGCATCGTCGCCGACAGGCGCTCAGCCAAGGAAAAAACTCGGGATTCCCGCAATCACCGCTCCGCGCCCAACATCGATTCTGGCATCACCGGCTGGCGTGGCCTGGGTAACCGGCTGCGCGAGGCGTTTTTCATGGCAATCCTTGCCTTGAAAGCCCATCGGCTGCGCACATTCCTTACCATGCTCGGCATTATCATCGGCATTGCCTCAGTCGTTTCCGTCGTTGCGCTCGGGGAAGGATCGCAGCGCAAGGTGCTGGCGAATATCAATAGTCTCGGCACCAACACGCTGGAGATTTTTCCTGGCAAGAGTTTCGGAGATACGCGTTCGGGACGCATAAAGACCCTGGTAGTCGCCGATGCGGATGCCTTGGCCAAACTGACCTATGTCGGCGCCGTCACACCGACCGTTTCGACCAGCGGTACGGTCCGGTTCGGCTCGACGGAGGCCAACGCGCTGATCAACGGCGTGGGTGACGCCTATTTTTCCGTCAAGGGTTCGAAGCTTGTCGCCGGCCGACTGTTCGACGCCGACGGCGTGAGACGGATGGTGCAGGATGCCGTGATCGATCAGAATACGGCAGCAACCCTTTTTTCGGCCAAGAGCCTTGATCCCACCGGGCAGGTGATATTCGTCGGCCAAGTGCCCATCCGTGTCATCGGCGTCATCGCCTCGCAGCAAGGTGGCTTCGGGGCCAGCGACAATCTTTCGATCTATCTTCCCTACACCAGTGTGCAGGCCCGGTTCCTTGGCGACATGTCGTTGCGCAGCATCACCGTGCGCATCAATGACGATACCGAAACGTCGCTCGCCGAATCCGCGGTGACGCAATTCTTGGACCGGCGGCATGGCGTCCGGGATTTTTTCACGCTCAACACCGACGACATTCGTCAGACGATCACGAGCACGACCCGGACGATGACCCTGCTCGTCTCCGCAATTGCGGTCATCTCATTGCTTGTCGGGGGCATTGGAGTGATGAACATCATGCTCGTCTCTGTGTCCGAACGCATCGCCGAGATCGGCGTTCGCATGGCCGTCGGCGCCCGCCGTCAAGACATATTGCAGCAATTCCTGATCGAGGCCGTTCTGGTCTGTCTACTCGGCGGTACGCTTGGCGTGGCTCTTGCGCTCAGCTTCGGCCTTGCCTTCAATCGCCTTGGGTCGAACTTCGCCATGGTCTATTCGGGCAGCACCATCGCGCTCGCATTTACCTGTTCCTGCGCAATCGGCCTCACCTTCGGCTACCTGCCGGCGCGCAACGCCTCAAGGCTTGATCCCGTGGCGGCTCTTTCAAGAGATTAATCCCGGGCGGGCCAGAACCCGGCACCCACAGGACTATCGTTCGCTTTCAAAGGGAAGAACCGGCTCCGCCATTCATGTTGGGGGCGTCTGACGAAGCCGGCATGCGGGTGACCAAGAGCGTATGAAAGCTCAGGACCAGGTAGGAATTTACAGCAATCATGCCTGGAAATATTTCCAAACATTGCCGGAACAAGGCATTTTCGCGAAATTTCTTATCCGGACGTTTCCAATATAGCCGAACATGCGTATATTTATCCAGTACAGCTTTCGATATATTTATACAAACATTGGATTTATTGGAATCAACTATGGCTTAAGTGAGTACATCATTCGAAATCAATAAAAATACATCCGACATCGCTATTTTGACTGTTTGCCTTTGCTTGAGGCAAGCCGCACCATGATCCGTCTTACAAATTACGAAACACAATCAGGACGTAAAATGGTCAGCGCCGTCTCCGCATTCGAAAGAAGAGAAATGGCTACGCCGTTTTGCCGTTCTGCCAGACCGGATCGCCGGATCTTCTCAGATCAATCGGACATCGCCTTCGAAAGTATCTTCTCTGGCGCAGGCTTGTAGATTGAGAAACTCCTGGAGGTCATCGCCAGCTAATTATGATGGTGACGGATCCCGAATATTTCCGGGCAATCTGCAGTCCTGTACCTTGCTGCCGTCACGCAAGTGGAAAGTGGGAGGCGACGCTGTGGTGGCTCATGTTGCCAGTCAGGGGTGGCCTGACCTCGCGGCAAAGCGGCTTAGCGTATGGGCAGCGGGTCGACAATTTGCAGCCGTTCGGCGGGTTCAGCGGGCTCGGGATTTCGCTGTCGAGCAGGATCCGCCCCGCTTGCCGCGGTTGTGCGGCTGAGGAACGGCCGAGAGCAGCGCCTGCGTATAGGGGTGGCGCGGTGTATCGAAGAGTGCATGCGTCTCGCCGATCTCGACGATCGATCCGAGATACATGACTGCCACCCGACTCGACACCTGCCGGACCACTGCCAGGTCGTGGGCGATGAACACATAGGTGAGGTTCAGCCGCTCCCGCAGGTCGGCGAATAGGTTGACGATCTGGGCCTGCACCGAAACATCAAGCGCCGATACTGGCTCGTCAGCCACGATCAGCGCCGGTTCGACAGCGAGCGCACGCGCAATCCCGATACGCTGGCGCTGACCGCCGGAGAATTCGTGCGGGTAACGGTCGAGATACTCGCGGCGCAGGCCGACGATTTCCATCAACTCGGCGAGCCGCTCATCGATGGCCGGTCCCCTGCGGATATCGTGTACCTTCAGCACTTCCTCCAGCATATCGCGCACCTTGCGGCGTGGATTGAGCGAGGACGAAGGATCCTGGAAAATCATCTGCATCCTGCACCGCACGGGCGTGAGCGCGCGTTTCTCCGTTTTGGAAATGTCCTGGCCATCGAAGGTCAGCCGGCCGGCGGTGATGTCGTGAAGCCGCGTCAGGCAGCGACCAAGCGTGGATTTGCCGCTGCCGGATTCGCCAACAAGACCGAGCGTTTCGCCGGCACAGACATCGAGGCTGATCTCATCGACGGCTTGCAGCGTACGGCCCGAACCCGGCCAGATTGTCTTACCGACGACGAAGTTCTTGGTCAGCGCCTCGGCGGAAAGCAGTGGTTTGGTGCTCTCGGTCGCGCTCATGCGGGCTCCTCCGATGTCAGGGCAGATTCATCGATCAAGGAAAGACGAAAAGTAAGCACATTGCAGTTGATCGGAGGAACCTTAATAAAACGCATTACTTGTTCTGACACATGCCGTTTGCTGCACATTTTGGATTGCGATTCGCAAAATGGATAGCCTTGCACAGCGATGATTCGAGGGATACGGAACGGCCTGCAAAGTTGCTTGAGGAATCCTTGGTCCGCTCCATGGCGGAAGCGCGCGACGCCGGTCGAGCACGCCGTTTCGCAGCCTATTCTTCCGTTCGAATTTATACCGCGACGAACATCCGGCACCGCAGTCAAAGTCTTGGCCCCAAGGTCGCCTCAGTGCGTGCCGCCTCCCGTCCGACGGCCGGATTCAACCGAGACCCGGAAGCCTCGGTAGGTCAAACATTTTTCAGGTATGCGCTGAGATGCGCGTGTTCGGAACGGACATCACGGCGACATGCTTAGGACTTGTGCCGTCGCGACGGGGCTAAAGGTGGCTCGCAAGCGCGTATCTCTCGGGCTTTCCCCAAAAGCGCTGCGGTATGTCGCAGAGAATCTACCCGCATGAAAGAAGCCCCATTGGGTGCAGATGTCGCGCAGGCTTTGCTGGTTGAAGGGATCTCGCAACTGGTCGTGAACGGCTTTTAGCCTGATTGTGCGTAGGTAAGCGCCCGGTGACGTTCCCCGGAAGGTCTTGAAGCCCGTTTGCAGGGCACGGATTGAAATCCCGACTTCATCGGCGACCATCGACATGGTGAAAGGCTCGGCAATATTGGCGTGCATATAGTCGATGGCGCGCCGGACATGCCAAGGAGCGACCGTCGATACCTTCTTTTTTTCGAAATGGCCGGAAAGACGATGGCGGGTGAATCGGATCACAAGGTCTGCGAGCGTTTCGCTCATCGTCGATACGGCAAGCGGCGAGGATAGAAGCGGACCGCCATTGCGCATGCCCTGCACGATCGTTTGCGCCAGGTTGCCGATAAGCCGGCCCGACGGTGTTGCGAGATCTATTACCGGATCGAGATCAAGCGATTCGAGGGTCGGCGTTTCCAGCAGCGAAAAAAGCGTTCGCTTCATCACCTTCCAATCCAGGAAGAGAGCATCCGAGCAGTGGGGCTCGCCTTGGATCAGACGACTACCAGCCTCATGGTTGTTGGCTATGAGAATGCGACCCGCTCCACCCTCGACCGTCCTCTTCCCGAGGTTCAGCCGAAAGGACCCCGCGTGCGGAATGTAGAACGCAAGATGCTGCGGGGTCTCGTCGAGCGTTCGAATTTCCCAGGAATTCCGATAGGCCGAATGAATCGTTGTAAGCGTTCCGCTCGTTCGCAAATCCGCTGCCCAGGTAAAGGTTCGATTATTGCTCAGCGGCTTCGCGCCGAAAACGCCATAGCCCGCCGTAAAGGCTTGCACCATCGACTCAAAGTCATTGCCTTCATGCGTCGGTACGAAGCCGTAATTGGGCTCGTGAGCGCGCGCCGGAGTCTGAGATGTCAACGATACCATGCCGTTCGGCTCTCTCCCATTTCCACAACCCGCCGGTCCAATCGCCCTCTCTGTCCGGCCTCTGAACATCCCCTTGTGCCCGCTGGCTTGGCCAGTCTCGATGAGATAAGGACGTCCCAAATCGAGGATCGATCCTTGGCCTTATAGCAGTTTTCACACTTATAGTGTAAATTAAAATGATCCGAAAATGAAGTACGCCCCTCTCGACCACGTTGCGAAGCATTTTCTGCGGGATTTTCAGCCTCGGCGTGTAGCATCGCGCAACGAGCGAGATCTATTGCGCCTCGTCTGGAAAACGCCGGGAATCGAGCGCTCCGATTTGACCGAGCCGCTCGATCTCACCCAGCAATCGCTGCACAGGATCGTCGGACGGCTTCACGATCGCGGCATGATTGTGTTTTCCCCGTCGGAAACCCGGCGCCCCGGGCCGCCCAGCCCGGAGCTCACGCTTTGCAAGGACTGGTGTTTGACGCTCGGCATCTCCGTGAACGTCGGTTCGATCGGCCTCTGTCTCATGGGGTTCGGAGAGCCTTTGGAAAACATGGAAATCCCGCAGGAGGGATCGTCGCTCGCGGTAGAGATGGGGCGGATCGAAGCGGCGGTCGAAGAACTTCTTGCCCGCCGGAACGCCGCGCGGCGCGACGTCCTCGGCGTCGGTCTGGCAGTCGCCGGCCACCGCATGCTGGAAACGGCGTTCAACTGTCCTCTGCCACTCGCCCATTGGTCATTGATCGACCTGGCGCCTATCCTTGGAGAACAGCTCGGCCTGCCGGTCTGGGCTGACAACGTCGCCAGAACCGCTGCCTTGGCGGAAGCGATCTTCGGTGTTGGCCGGAATGTCGCGGATTTCGCCTATATTGCCCATCTCCACGGATATGGCGGCGGACTCGTGTCCGGAGGGATGCCGTTTCGCGGCAGTTTCGGCAATGCCGGCGAATATTCCGTTCTATTCGGCCGTCACGACTACGACGATCGCCCGGCCCTCAGTCTTCTGCTTCAACATCTTCACGCCAAAGGGCACTCGGACTTGACGCTGAAGGACCTGAAAAAGGAATCCCTGGTGGATCTGGACGGCGTTTCGGAGTGGCTCGATCGTGTCGCGCCCGCGCATAATCAAGCCATCAATGCGATCTGTGCCGTCTTCGACCCGGCATTGATCGTCCTCGGCGGCGAGCTTCCGCATTCACTGGCAGGAATGCTCATCGAACGGACCGAGTTCAATAATCTGCCCCGTCATGGCGTATTGCGTGACGTGCCCAGCCTTGCCGTGGCGCAGGTGGTCGACGCCCCCGGCGCAATCGGTGCGGCCTTGATACCGCTATTCGAGACCGTTTTGTGATAACGAGGGGCGCCCAGTCAGTGCAACGGCATGGCCCTGGACTTCCCCTCGCCCATTGCAATCAACGCCATTTCGGCTTGCGCATCGTATTGTATCGCAATTCGCAAGCCGTCGCGAACTGCCCGAAAAGCTGACGAAGTCGAGCTTCCTCTGCACCGGATATTCTGTGCTCTCTGCAAAAATCTTTAACTGACCATACGCGGGTCGCGGTTTTGTGGCTTACGTTCTTCGGCTCGACGTATTGCATTCAAATCCTCCCATTGAATTGCCGCACGATAGCGATCTATTCATTAGAAAGATATAAAATAAGACATAGCGGGAGGAATTGTCCGACTCCTGACAATTGCCTGCGCGCCCTGCCCCGATCCGACTTGTCAGTATCAACCCTGACGGAGGGAGCGACCCCATCAGCCTCCTTCATTGAAACCGTTCTCCCTTCTGCGTGTTACAGCTACTGGCAGCTAAGAGGTAACCTTCGCGGTGAGGTGTCGTATGATAACGCGGCGAGCGCTTTTGGCGATGATTGCGGGCCTTCCGGCTCTACGGTCCGAGATTGCCTTGGGAGCTAAAACTGGTCGCGAGACTATCGTCCAACTGCAATATCCACCTCCCCGGATCGCCACACCAGAGCGGCGTGTGCGACGCTCTGCTCCGACACCGACGGAAATCAAGCAAACTCGTGAGGTGCTCGCTTCGACGCCCACCGGACCACGGCCGATCGACGTTGCGCAGAGTTTCATCGACCGCTACTTCGAACACAAACCGGCAGTCATTTCGCAACAGCCGCCGCCCGCGCCTCTCAATCCTCTCATTGCCGAATTTCTCGAGGCTGCAGCACTCCATCCGCTAAACGACCCAATTCCATGGTGCGCAGCCTTCATCAATTTCTGCATCCGCCGCAATGGCGGGGTAGGCAGCTCGAGCGCTTGGTCGCAATCGTTCCTGCCGCCAGCCTTCGAGGCTGTCGAGTCACCCCAGGAGGGTGACCTGGCGGTGTTCACTTGCGTAAGCCCGTCAACGGGAAAAGATGTTGGATTGGGTCACGTAGCCTTCTTCAGACGCTTCGAAGACGAGCAGCACGTTGTCGTCGTTGGCGGCAACCAGGCGACACAGGGCCATTCCAGCATCATTTCGGAGAGAATTTTGCCAATCGGGGACAGGCCGGTGCGCAGACGCATAAATACCGGTGACGTGATATCGACGATGATGCACCTTAACAAGTTTGTCCGACCGGCATAAATTCGGCTTGGTCGGCATCGATTACCGGATTGGGAGTGTTCTCGGTAAAGCCCATCTGCTTCCGCCATGGTTGGGCGGCGTGTCACCTATGCTGCGCACGCGCGGAACACTATGGGGTTATCCCTGCAAAGAGAAACCGCCAAATCCGGATGCCTCGAACGGTCGCTTGGAGTGCTCCAGGAACCCGCCGCTGGCAGGGGCGCCGCCAACGACGGGTTGCCTTAGATGGCCGCTTGGCCAGTCGGAAAGTGGGGGAACATCCCGACCAATTCGGCAAACGACGTCCCACTTAATTTGTTCCATCAATGCGAGAATTTATTTGCGCTGAAAAGGCCGTGCCTGTCGTTAATTCCGACGAGGGCGACGAGTTGATGTTCGTCGTGCACCCCTTCCCTGAAGAGCTCGATGATCATTGCTGCCACCTCCTCGCCTTCTTTGCTTTTGCGCGCAATATTCCTTTTGAGCAGAACGACATCGAAGGCGCGCTGACAGATGTCCAGGTCAACTGAATTGAGAGCAAAATCGCGCTTGCTGAGATACCTGCTGGTCATCCTTTCCTTCCTCTTTTCTCGCGCATTCGCGAATAGAAACGTGCAATTTTCATCATCACAATTTCAAGAATTTGCCGGGAACCGGCAACTCGTTGTGACGTTCCTCAGATCAAGTACGCTAAGCCACTGTCATTAGACTGAATGTCGCTCTTTTCGGCTTAGTTCTCGGAGTGGCACTGCTGGACAAGTTGCTCGTCACCTCACAAGGTGACAGGTCTTTGTTAACAGCGCTCGGAACTAACGCTTCTCGCTTTCCCCGCACGTGGGCCATCCGCCGGCGGGAGTGAGGATAGGGACGCACCGATCGCTAGAAATAGCCCTGTCACCAGAAATGACTTTGGTGACAGGGTGTGCCGTCGACACGGGTGGCAATGATGTCGGCGACGGGGCAAGAGGTTAATATCCCAAAAAAAATTCATTGAGAATTGGACCTTGGTCTGATCACGGCCTCTATGTCCCACCTTTCGGCTTGTCAGTCGGATCACGGTGGGCATTCGCTCTCCAACAGGCCAAATGTTTTTCACGCCAGAGCTGTTTCCAAGCTCGCCGATCCTATCGAGCGGACGCCCAATGACGGGCTGGACACTCTGCCCACCTGGGCACTTCGGCGCCAGTACGCTCTGGAATTGCGATGGCCTGATCAGCCTTTTAGGCGCAGGCGAATGCATGTTGAGATGGTCTGCGAGAGCGGCGGCACTGGCTGCACCAGAAATTTTCTGCTCGACTGCACACCAAATTCATTTGCTTCAGAGTTGGAATAGCGGAAAATTGAAGGAACGCCTCCTGCCGGACAACCGAGCGCTGCAAGGGACAATATCGGCAGGCCTTCAAGGGAGGAAAAAATGGCCGGTTCCCATTCAGAGCCGAAAGGACCCGATCTGGCCCTCGGCATTGCACTCACGGATCTTCCCGATGGCGGCAAGCTGGTCGGCCATCGCGACGGTGAGCCCGTGCTGCTCGTACGGCGCGGAGAAGAGATATTCGCCGTCACCGCAACCTGTTCGCACTATGGCGGGCCCTTGATCGACGGCCTCGTCGTCGATGACAGCGTCCGCTGCCCCTGGCATCATGCCTGCTTCGATCTGCGCACCGGAGAGGCGCTGCGCGCGCCTGCGCTATCACCGCTCGCCTGCTGGTCGGTCGAGCAGCGCGACGGAAGGATTTTTGTTGGCGAGAAGCGCAAGAAGCCGTCTCCTGCCCCACGCCAAAGCAATGCGGGTGGGCCTCCGGAACGGATCGTCATTGTCGGCGGTGGCGCGGCCGGCTTTGCGGCTGCCGAGAGATTGCGGCGCGAACACTATCAGGGCGCCATCGTCATGGTCAGCGACGACGAGGCACTGCCGGTCGACCGGCCCAATCTCTCGAAGGATTATCTCGCAGGCAAGGCTCCCGAAGACTGGATCCCGCTTCGCAAGGAAGCCTTTTACGCCAAGAACGACATCGACCTGCGTCTCGGAACCAAGGTCACCGGCATCGATGTTTCTGCCAATGAGGTCGTGCTCGCCGATGGGAAAAAGGTCGCCTTTGACAAATTGCTGCTCGCGACCGGCGCCGAGCCGGTCCGTCTGACCATCCTCGGCGCCGACCAGCCTCATGTCCATACACTACGCTCGCTTGCCGACAGCCGCAGGATTATCGCGGAGAGCGGTGCAGCAGGGCGCGCTGTCGTGCTCGGCGCCAGCTTCATCGGCCTCGAGGTTGCCGCCTCGCTTCGGACCCGTGGTGTCGAAGTGCATGTGGTGGCGCCCGAGGAACGGCCGATGGAACGGGTGCTTGGCCCGCAGATGGGTGACTTCATTCGCGCCCTGCATGAGAAAAATGGCGTCATCTTCCATCTTCGCGATGGCGCTGCGAGCATCGGCGCGAGCGAGGTCCTGCTGAACAGCGGCAGCACCCTTGCCGCCGACATAGTCGTTGTCGGCATCGGCGTGCGGCCGCGGGTCGATCTCGCCGAAGCGGCGGGTATCGCCACCGATCGGGGCGTCCTCGTCGATGCCTATCTCGAGACCAGCGTACCGGGCATATATGCGGCCGGCGATATCGCGCGGTGGCCCGATCCCCACAGCGGCGAGAACATCAGGGTGGAGCACTGGGTGGTGGCTGAGAGGCAGGGTGCTACCGCCGCGCTCAACATGCTCGGGCGCCGGAAGAAATTCACGGATGTGCCGTTTTTCTGGAGCCAGCATTACGACATTCCGATCAACTATATCGGCCATGCCGAGGGATGGGATGCAATCGAGGTCGAAGGCGACATTGCGGCAAAAGACTGCCTCCTGCGCTTCAAGCGCGGCGGGCGTGTCTTGGCTGTCGCCACGATCTTCCGCGATCTCGAAAGCCTCCAAGCAGAACTGACGATGGAGCAGAGTAAGGCGTAGCACCTGGTGGGATTATGCGCGACGACTTGCGTCCGCTTGACCTGCCGAGCCTTTATCGTCACCTCGGTAAGCTTGTCCAATGCCTCTCCATTGATCGATCGACTGTTTCTCTGGTTGAGAGGGACGACGGTCATTGCGCAATAATTCTCACTGCTACCGTTACCTCGAGAGTTCATGATGGCCGCCGAGGGATTGGCGATCGCATGGGTCGCTGTAGGACTTCGCTGAAACCAAAATTTTGCTGAGCTGCCGGAAAGTGGGGCTGACAGAATGAACAAAGCAAGCCCTCCGAAGGAAAGCGCCACCACGGCATCGGTTCCGTCGGAATCGGAGAAGAACATCATAATCGCGGGCGTGCTTCTTTCCATGCTTCTTGCCGCGCTCGATCAGACGATCGTTGCCCCTGCAATGCCGACGATCGGCAAGGCGATCGGGCACGCCGAATATCTGCCCTGGCTAGTGACCGGCTATCTCCTGACCGCGACCGCCATGGCGCCGCTTTACGGCAAGATATCGGATGTCCATGGACGTCGCCCGACGATCTTCGCCGCCATCATCATCTTCCTGCTCGGTTCGGTCATCAGTGCGCTGGCGCCAAATATGTTGGTGCTGATCATTGGCCGCGCCGTGCAGGGTCTGGGTGGCGGCGGCCTGTTCGCGCTCTCGCAAACGGTCATCGGCGACCTCGTTCCACCGCGCGAACGAGCGCGCTATGCCGCCTGGATTTCTGGCACATGGGCCGTGGCGAGCATCGCCGGACCGCTTCTTGGCGGCACTTTCGCCCAGCATCTCCATTGGTCCCTGATCTTCTGGATCAACATCCCACTCGGGCTGGTGGCGCTGGCGATTATCAATAACCCCTTGAAGAAATTGCCCGTGGCTGGCCGCGCGCACCGCATCGACGCAATCGGCGCGGCGTTACTCGTCGCCGCGACCGCGCTGTTGCTGCTTGCTCTCAACTGGGGCGGCAGCCGCTATTTGTGGTTGTCACCTGTCATAATCGGACTGCTGGGTTCTTCGGTCGTCCTGTGGAGCATGTTTGGCCTACGCCTGCGACGCACTGCGGAGCCCCTGATCTCGCTTGAAGTTCTCAGCAATCCCATCGTGCGGTACGGAACGCTGGCCATGTTTACCGTGCAGTCCGCCAATGTCGGCCTGTCGGTCTACCTTCCGGTCTATATGCAATCAGTTCACGGCCTTTCCGCCAGCAACTCGGGCGTTGCCATGCTCGGCCTGCTCCTGGGCACGGTGCTCGGTGCGATGGCGAGCGGGCGCGCAATTCCACGCATTGCCCGCTATAAGATGATCGCTGTTGCCGGCGCACTGTTCAGCCTGATTTGCCTCGCCGCGCTGGCGTTTCTGGCCGGACGCATCTCATTGTTTATGCTTGAGCTTCTCACCGTATGCGCGGGCCTCGGCACCGGCACGACATTTCCGGTCGCCACCGTTTCTGTCCAGAATGCGGTCGATCAGGCACATCTCGGCGTCGCGACGGGCCTGTTGACCTTCCTGCGTTCGCTTGGCGGAGCGCTCGGCGTTGCGGCCCTCGGCGCCATCGCGCTCGGCAATGGTTTGCCGCTTGCTGGAGAGAGCCTGCCGGCGCTGAACACCGCAAACGCGCTCGGAATGCCCTTCGCCTACATTTTCCTTGGCTGTGCCGTCGCAATGGCACTGTCGCTCCTTGCCTTCCACCTCATGCCGGAACGACCTCTGCGCGGGCGCGTCGAGCGTGATATGCCCGTCGCTGCAGACTGAGCAAACGCGGATAAAAGCGGCGTATTCCCCCAAACGACCGCTGCTATTCCAAAAGATAGGTTGTGCACCTTCCGATGCCGCGAATATTCATGCTTTGCCTGCGGGCCGGCATACGGCCTTCCCCAATTGCATCGAAGGTCGTTTGCGATATCTGAATTTGACCCGGTACGCCGCAGGACTCCATGCGGCTGGCAACATTGACCGTGTGTCCCCAGACATCATACACAAAACGTTTCCGACCGATCAGGCCAGCGATGACCGGCCCGCTATGGATGCCGATCCGCAAGGTGAGCGCCGATCCGTCAGCAACACCTCCGGACATTTCGGCCAGCAGTGCCTTGGCGAATGCGACGCCCGCGACGGCGTGATCCACACGGGAGTCCGGCAGGCCCGAAGCTGCCATATAGGCATCGCCGATCGTCTTGATTTTTTCGATGCCATATTGATCCGCAAGTGCGTCGAAGCGACTAAATAGGTCTCCCAGTCTTCGAACCAGTGCTGGCGCAGGCGTTCGCGCGGCAAATTCCGTGAAGTTGACGATGTCTGCGAAGATAATAGTCACCATATCGATGCGATCGGCGATCACTTCCTCTCCGTCCGCCAGCCGCTTGACCACCTGCTTCGGAAGAACGGCATGAAGCAAAGTGTTTGCCCGCTCCTTCTCGAATTCTATCTGCGCCAGATACTGCTTCTCGCGCGTTCGCCAACGACGACGCTCGAGGCAGGCGGCAATGCGCGCTTTGAGCAAGACGGGATTGATCGGTTTACGAAGATAGTCCTCCGCCCCTGCCTCGATGCACCGGGCAACGGCGTCATCATCCTTCAAACCAGAAATCATCACGACCGGGATCTCGCGAAAGTGTCGGTTGGCTTTAAGCTGGCTGAGAAGCTCGATACCGTTCATGTCCGGCATCAGCACATCGGCCAATACGAGATCGAATTCCTGCCGATCGAAGATGGAAAGCGCCTCATCGCCGGAGCTTGCCGCAACAACGGTGTGTCCATCGCGGCGCAGGCGCCTGGACAGAAGATCGCGATTTGACGCCGTGTCGTCGACGATGAGGATACGTCCGGCGCGCTCCGTTACCGCCGAAGAACGCGTGGCCATCGTCCTCGCGAGATCGGCGGCGATCGTTCCGTCGATTTTAAGCTGAAATTCCTGATCCGCATCGGGCAGTGATCCATCGAGTGTTTCGTCAATCTGCGCCAGCAAATTGCGGCTTTCCCGAATGACCTTCGACACATCCTCCAGCAGACGCGCCGGCAAGGTATCGGCAAAATCCTCGATCAACATCTCGGAATAGCCGAGAATGGCATTCATGGGCGTTCTGAGATCATGCCGCAACAGCTTATCGAGCGAGGGGGCATTCCCGCCATCCGGCGTTTCGATGTCCAGAAGCCGCTTGATCAATGTATTCAGCTCTCGCGCGGCGCTCAGTATTCTTTCAAGATCCGGCAAAGCACCGCTGGGTCCCGCCTCACGCACCTCCTCCGTAATCAGCTCCTGATAGCCCAGAATGGCTTGAGCCGGATCGACGATGTTTTGGGCGATTCTGGCGATGTACATGCGATGCCCGATGTCGCGAGATGCGGCCACGATCGTCATCCTCCGGTCAAACGCATGATCTTGTCGAGCAGACCCGGCAGTTCGATCGGCTTGGTGTCGTAGTCGTCACAACCTGCCTCGATCGCCTTTTCCCGGTCGCCGGCCATGGCGTGGGCGGTGAGTGCGATCACAGGTATGCCGGCGGTGACGGGATTTCTTTTGATCCGCTTCGTTGCTTCCCAGCCGTCGATGACGGGAAGGCTCATATCCATCAGAACCAAGTCCGGTTTCACAGTCACGGCAGCCTCGACCCCGGCGAGCCCGTCGCTCGCGCTGACAACTTCGTAACCGCGCTTCTCCAAGCGGCGGGAGAGCATATCGCGGTTCATCTCATTGTCCTCGACGAGAAGAATTTTGACCATGCCAACCTCTCTGCTCAAGCCTCTTCCTTTTGCGGAAGATGCCGCTTTAAGGCTGCGATCAGATCGGTGCGACCTTTCGTTCCTTTCCTGACCACTTCCTTGGCGCGAACACCCAACCAATCCAGCTCCTCTCGCGTCAAATCTTTCGACGTGACGATAACGACCGGGATATCTGCCAAGTCGTGCCTGTCCCTGACCGTCTGAAGGAGCGTGAAACCATCCATGTTCGGCATCATCAGGTCGAGAACCATGATCGTCGGCCGCCCGGCCTCGAGTTGCTCAAGGCCATGATGACCGTCAGCCGCCTCCCGAACCCTCCAACCCTCGCGAACGAGCACCCGGCGGAAGAGATCGCGCGTTGCGGGATCATCGTCGACGATAAGCACATCATGGCGTGCTTCGCCGGCAACTGCGTTCAGGGTCTCGACGAGTTGCCGGGGATCGATCGGCTTGATCAGATGGTCGACAGCACCGAAGGCAAGGCCCATCTCGCGATCTGCCACAACCGTTGCGAGAATCACGGGAATATCGCAGACCGCCTTGTCCGACTTGATTTCGCGCAGCACGGACCAACCGTCCTGACCCGGCATGATAACATCAAGCACGATTGCATCCGGGTGCAATTTGCGGATTTTTGCCAAACCTTCCTCTCCACCCGTCGCCTCGATCACGGCAAAGCCTGCGCCGCGAACGGCGTCGGAAATGAATTTGCGAGCCCGCGCCTCATCATCAATTACCAGGACTGTTGGACGCGCGCCTCCATCCTCAAGGATATCGCCTTGCGGCGCATTATCCGGGGCAGTGTCTGTTCTGGTGACCGCGGGGATGGTGAAACGGAAGGTCGAGCCCTTTCCGTATTCACTTTCGACGGTAATGGCGCCGCCCATCATCTTGACGAAGTGCTGCGTGATGGTCAGACCGAGACCGGTCCCGCCATAATTGCGCGTCGTCGACGAATCCACCTGTACGAATGCATGGAATAGCTTCTTCTGCTGCTCCTTCGTCATGCCGATTCCGCTGTCACTGGCGGCAAATTCAAGCCATTCGCCCGCTTCGTCCTCATAACGCCGCACCGAAAGCCTGATCTCTCCATTCTCGGTAAATTTGGCGGCGTTCGAGAGAAGATTGAATAGATTCTGCCGCAACTTGGTCTTATCGGTCTCGATCTGATCCGGCTCCACGGAGGCACTCACCAGCAGACGATTGCCCTTTTTGGCGATCAGCGGCGCCACGGTATTTTGAACATCGGCAAGGAGCTGTTTTAGACTGAGGCGTTCGACGTAAAGCTCCATCTTGCCGGCCTCGATTTTGGAAAGATCGAGAACGTCATTGATGAGCGCCAGAAGATGGCGTCCGGAACCCATTATTTTATTGAGATCCGCAATGAATTCGGTCTGCCCGAGATCACTGGCATCCTCGATGAGCATTTCGCTATAACCGATGATTGCATTCAAAGGAGTTCGCAGCTCGTGGCTCATGGAGGCGAGGAAACGGCTCTTTTCTTCGCTGGCGACCTCCGCGCCACGCTTTGCCTCCTCCAGCTCCGCCTGACGGTTTTTCAGATCCGATATATCCGTGTAGACCGCCACGGTGCCGCCCTCCGGCGTCTTTCGCTTGGCGATGCGCAGCCATGTTCCATTGGCGAATTGCCGCTCGATCATGCCGCGCGGCTCGTGGTGACGCTGCATGGCCTCGGCGATCCAACTCTCAATGCCGCCGCTTCCGACATCGGTCGTGCCGCGTTCTGCCTGCGCACGAACAATATCTTCGAATGCTCTCCCAGGCGTCATCAGGTCCGCAGTGTCCGGAAACAGTTGAAGATAGCGTTGGTTGACCAAAACCAGGCGATCGTTCGCGTCAAAGAATGCGAACCCATCGGGAATGGTTTCGATGGCCGTCATCACTGTGTTGCGCTGGCGCTCGGCAGCCGCTTCAAGCTCGCGGCGCTCCGCCTGGCTGTCACGCAGCAACCGCAGCGTCTTTGACAGTTTTCCGAATTCATCGCTGCCTTCCGGCGGCAGTTCGACATTCTCCTGCCCTCTCGTCAGTTGGGTCATCGCTTTGTCTATCCGGCCGAGCGGCACCAGGATCGAGCGCAGCACCAGCCAGGTCATCAGAATGCAGGCGAGCGTCGTTACCGCGGCTGCGATCAGAGCACGCATATAGGTGCTACGCGCCGATGCATCGGCTGCGTCACGCGCCAGATCGGCCTCGTTCTTGAGGCGCTGTTCGAGCGACATGAGCACGGAATCGATTTCATCGCTATAGCTTCTGGCAGCCGCCAGGCGCGAGTTTCCTATGACCCTGTTGTCGTTCGTGTAGGCATCGACGGCCTGCATTGCTTTTTCGTAATAGGCGTTCGAGCCCTGAAGGATCGTGTTCGCTTCCCCAGGCGCGAAGACCTTGATACTGACCAGATCCTGTTCCAGCGCTTTGCGGGCGTCTTGCGCCCGCCGCTCGGAGAGCGTCAAAAGGCTGACCGACAGATCGGTGAGCCAATAGCGGACCTCGCCAAAATGGCGATGCGCCTTGGCGGCGTCGTCCAGCATATGAAAGCGGGCATTCGCCTCCTCCACACGACGCTGATTTTCACGCAGATCATAGACCATGAAGGCGACGCTGAGGAGCAGAGCCCCCAACAGCACGGCCGAAAGACAGATAAGGCGAAGCGGTATCTTTCGATCCGTCAAGCGGCCGATCCGCGTGGGAATGGTGACATAGGCGCTCATTTGAAAAGCGTAATGCTGATCGCACCGGCTAAATCGCCTTCAGCTTTACCCTCCTTCGGGTAGCCTGTTACATCGACTTCGCCTTTGGGTCCGCCGTGACACGTCAGGCAGGATGCCGAGTAATATTCGGGGATCAGCATGCGAAAAGATGGGCGGCCGCTCACCTCCACCTCCTCGGTAAAGGCTTTGCCTTTTGGCCAGTCGGGAGACAGAAATTTGCTCTCTATGACATGCTGCTCCCAGTCGTCCGGGCGCGCCTTTCGATTGCGGATCAACTCCTCCGGCGCGGTCACCTTCATCTTCGCCTTGTCGCCGACCTTTTCCGAGAAACGTTCATTGACCAAGCGGGCGAAGGTCGAGGGAATGAACCCCTTGAAGCCCACCCCCTTCATATCGATCATGCTTTGATGTTCGTCGACAACTTCCTTTATCGCGGCGACCTGCGCATCGAACAGTTGTTTATCCAAAGGGCTGTAATTCTGATCCGATACGGAATCGCCCTTGCGCTGGGCAAAGATCTGCAGCGCTTCGTTGACGACACGTTGACCCGTGAGATCCTTTTTCCCGAGGGATTCATCGTTGATGAGCTTTTGATAACCCGACACGACCGTCCGGCTGGCGCGCAACAACGCAGCGAGCCGTTCACCTGTCGTCATGTCATCTTCATTGGCAAGAACAAGGCCCGCCAATACACAGATCGCGGCCCATGCCAAAAAGACACCAGATATCAGGCCACGCCGCATGTTAAGCCTCGTAGTGTAGTATCCGCGCAACGATAGTATCAGTTTGTTCTAAAATTCAAAAGTCATTAGTTGTCATTTTCCCCCAATTGCCGGAGTCCCACTGCAACGATTTCAAATGCTTAGTCATGTCCGTAAAATGGAATTCGTCGCCAGAGACCGAGCAAGCCCAAGCCTTTTTCGCAAAGACCGGGAGAACGCCCGACAGAAGAGACTACCGAAACCGCCACCATGGCGATGATCGGGTCGGCCGGAACGACAAGATCCTTCATGCCCCCGCAGGTCGTGATCCGGTCTCAGCTATGTCGTCGGTGATGCCGATCAGCTTAGCAAGCTCTGACGAAGCGGGAATGAACGATCGCTGCAGCCCGCCATATGTGCCGGTCACGTCACCAGTTGCCGGGGTCCGCCGTATGATCGATGCTGGCAAATTCCTCCGCCTTTTCTCGATCAAGAATTATGCTGGTGGCAGAGTTTGACTCATCCACTACGGAAAAATGAAGAGGCGGCTGCTTGTTCGTCAGCTCCTGATACATCAGCAGCGCGGCCTCCTCGGCAGTATCAGCTTCGGTTTCGTAGGTCACGACAACGTTGAACTTGTGCATCTCAGCTCCCCTATCTGTGTCAAAGCTGCTTGGCGGCGCGACGCCGCTGTTCAGCTAGAAATATGATGCACGAGCTGTCCTTGTCATCCCTCGCGATTGCCGAGCGGGCGGTTTCCGCCTTCTTCGCCTCCGGCATCTGGCGCCGCCTCGCGCTGCAAGCAGCTTACCGGCGGGCAAATCCGGCCGCAGGGATGTGTTGTGCAAAGTTTGAGTTGACCGTTTTTGACGGCGAGGCGACATTTACGAGCAGCAGCAAGGCAGGAGGAAAAACAATGGATGAGCCAGACCGCTGGCGCCACATGGCAAACGCTCCCAAAGACGGCAGTCGGATCCTCGTCACGATTCGCGCATCCGAACAGGGGCCGGCAGAAGTTGATCTCGCCTATTGGTCGAATGGCGATCAATTCGGTGCAGAAGGCTGGCGCGCCTCGGATTCCTCGCCCGGGCACATCATCGAATATGCAGAGCCGGAATTGAAGTGCTGGATGCCGATGCCCTCGGCCAACCTCAATCGCACCGCAATGCCCGCACCCTGGGAAGGCGACGACGCCGAGCAGCTCGACGGTTCAGGGATTTAGGAGGTCGCCGCCATGATGCGAAGACTCGCTTATGGACGATGACGACGCTCATGATCCGATCTAAAGATTGCTCTTGAGGCGGAACCGACCAACGGCCAAGCAAACGCGAGTCATTGGTGGCGGCTATTTCTCAGCGAAGGTCCGTGGTCTGGGAGAGAAACCACTCGACGAGTATGGTGAGCTTTTCCCGTTCCATCCTATGCTCATTGGCAACGAGAAAGAACGCCCCTCCCGTCCGCACCGAAGCGTCCAACGGTTTCACAAGAAGCTTGTTTTGAAGCAGCAACTGAGCTGAAAAATTCCATCCGAGAGCAATCCGGAGAGGGCTCCCTGCATGACGAGCTGATAGTCGTTCAACACCATATTGGGTAGCGCTTGCACCGCTCCCGCTCCCACGAGGTCGAACCATTCTCCCCACCCGAGACGCTTGCGGTGGGGATCGAAGGAGTGAAGCAGGTAATGCTCGCAGAGGTCCGCCACGCCGTTCACGGGTGCTTGGTTCGACAGATAGGCGGGGGAACACACCGGAAACACCACCTCGTCGCAAATGAACCACGTGTTCGGCCGCTGAAATGTTTGATCCCGAATCCAGATCGTCATGTCGATTTCGGAGTCGGGCTCCACGTCACGGTCGGTGGTGACCACCTTGATCTTGAGGTTCGGATGATCATGCTGGAGTTGATAGAGCTTTGGCATCAGCCAATGCGCGGCCACCGAAGTCGATGCTGCCAGCGTTAGATATTGCGTTGCCTCGGGCGAGATCGCCCTGAAGCTGTCCTCCATCCTCGTAAAGCTTGCCCGCACTCCATGGTAAAGCACCCGTCCGGCCTCCGTGAGCTGCACGCCCCTGTTCTCCCTTACGAAGAGCACAGCGCCGCAATGCTTCTCCAGAGACTTTATCGAATGGGAAACGCTCGGCTGGGTGACGTTCAACTCCCTTGAAGCGGTTGCGAAATTCAAATGTCGAGCCGCCGCTTCGAAGACGAACAGCGAGTGCGGAGACGGGAGCAGAGAAGCTTTGACATGAATGAGATTCATATCAGGTGACTTCTTTTCCGTCTACAGAGCCGGTCTTTTCCGTGTTTAGCTTATGTCCGACTTAAAGGCGGGATGCTGGGGAGGCCCCGCAAGATTTTCCAGAGCTGAAAGAGAACAACGTGGCTTCGACACATCGAAACGCGCCGCGGGAGCATATTGTTGTGTCCCGCCCACATGACGAGCCGACGGTGTCGGGCTGGTACCTGACGTCCGGACCTGAGCTGCCCCTGCTACCTCAAAACGGCGATATCACATGCGAATGCCTGGTCATCGGCGCAGGATGGATGGGCCTGCACGCCGCCCGCCGCTACGCCGAGCTTCGCCCCGACGCTTCGGTCGTCCTCGTCGATGCGGGGCGCATCGGCAACAACGCCTCCGGCCGCTGCATGGGCTTTGCGATTGACCTGGCGCACAATCCCCGCAAGCAGGACTTCGTCGAGGATATCCGGGGAAATCGTGAGGAACTCGAGGTCAATCTGGACGGCAACGCCTACCTGCGTTCGGCCGTCGAGGAACTCGGAGTGGATTGCGATTGGGACCCGCAGGGCAAATATCATAGCGCCGCGACCGAACACGGGGTGGCCGACCTTGTAAGCTTCTCCCATGCGCTCGACAAGATGGGGCAGAGCTACCACTGCGTCGAAAGGGATGAAATCCAGGCACTGACCGGAAGCAAGCACTACATCCGCGCGCTATACCACCCCGGAACAATCCTGATCCACCCGGCGAAATATCTGAAGAACGCGGCATGCGTCTTGCCGAAGAACGTGACGGTGCATGAGAACACGGCGATCATCGGCGCTGATTATGGCAAGCCGTTCCATACATTCCAAACGCCGACGGGCGTCATCAACACCAAGAAGGTCATTATCTGCGCCGCCGGCTACCTGACTGAGTTCGGCTTTTATCCCAACAGCGCGATCCCGCTCTACACCTTCGCCAGCATGACCCGAGAGCTGACTGCCGCGGAACTGGCTAAGGTCGGTGATCGTGGTACCTATGGGTTGATCCCTGCCAACAGCTTCGGCAGGACAGTGCGGCGCACCAACGACAACCGCCTCATCCTCAGAAATGTCTATTCGTATGCGGACAGCTTCAAAACCACGTTGAAGGATGTCGAAAGCGCAAAGACGCAGCAGCAGGTCGCGTTCGATCGTCGTTGGCCGGAGCTTTCTTCGATGGGATTTGCGGCGAGCTGGGGCGGGCTGCTGACGCTGGCGCAGAACGGCGGCATGGTTTTCGGTGAACTTGCCGAGAATGTCTATGGCGCGGCTTTCTGCAACGGCACCGGAGTTTCCAGAGGAACCTCCTTCGGAAAAGCAGTCGCGGAACTCGCGGTCGGGCAATCATGCTCCATTATTGAAATTCTGAAACGGCGCGTCGCGCCGAGCCGCGCCTATCCGAAGCTCATCACCTCGACAGGCGTACGGTTCGTTACCGGATGGCGCTTTCGGCAGGCAGGCAAAGAAGTTTAGCAAAGGAACGACGAGAATGGCTGATCTAAAGGGCATCAATCTGGCGATGCAAACCCCGTTCAACGATGACGGGTCGGTAAACTTCAAGGTCTTCGAGGAACTGATCGACAAATATATCGACGCGGGTGTCCACGGACTGGTACTCGGTGCCGGAACGGGGCAGCATCCGTATCTTACCGAGGACGAGTGCAACGAACTCTACGAGATCGGCGCCAAACGCATCGGCAGCCGTTGCAACGTCATCTGCCAGTCCTCCGCGTTGAACATGGACGAGGTGATCCGTCGTTCGCGGCACGCAGAATCGATCGGCGCCGACGCGCTGATGATCCTTCCGCCCTATTTCGAGGGTCCGACCGATGACGACGGGCTGTTTGCCTTCTACGAGGAAATCGACGCCGCAATCGGCATCGACATCATCGGATACAACATTCCGCAGAGCACAGGCATCTCGGTTTCAGTCGAACTCCTTGAGCGCCTCGCAGCGCTCAAAAATTTCAACTGGATCAAGGACAGCGCCGGCGACCTCACCGTCCACCAGGAGTATCTGACGACCTCGGCGTCAGTTCTGAACGGCTGCGATACGACCACCGTCTACGCGCTGATGGCGGGAACCAAGGGCGTGATCTGGGGCGGAGCGAACTACATGCCTCACGAGGCGGTCCGGCTCTACGACCTCGTCGCCGCCGGCAATCACCCTGAAGCCCTGGAGCTTTGGAAGCGGATGCTGCCCTCTCTGCTCTTCATCTGGAGAACGGACTACACGCCGTCGGTCCTTCGCGCAGCCCAGCTCCGCGGTTACGGAACGGGCAACGTGCGCAAGCCTCTCGCGAAACTGACGGCAGAACAGGACAAGGCGCTTCAGAAGGCGCTGGCACCGTTGCTGAACGACCCGACCCGCTGAGGCGCCGGACGGGTCATTCTTCGAACTGGAGGAGGAGCATAGCCCTTGAACTCGAATAACTCGAAACCAGTCGCTGTGATAACGGCAGGCGGCCGTGGAATGGTGCGCCGACACGGTCGATCCACTTCAAGATCGAAATTCCTTCGGCGATGCCGACGCTGATCGTGGGCTTGAACCGCATTTTGCTCAGCCTCGCCATGGTCGTCTTGGCTGGCCTTGTCGGTGGACTTGGCGCGGAAGTCACAAGAGGATTGAGCCGAATGGAGATGGGTCTTGGCCTTCGAGCCGGACTGTCGATCGTGGCGGTCGCGATCCTGTTGGATCGTGTTTCGAGAGGCGCTCTTCGGACAGGTCGCCGAAGACCAATCTGATCAACCTAAAACGGTAGACCACGAACATCAGATCACGTCCGATCCGCCACCATCTACTAGTGGAGAGCCAAGGCCATTCTCCCTGAATAAGGTCAGGCGGGCCACCTTCGCATTCATGAATCAGATCGATAAGTGTATGCGATACAGCGCATCTACTCGCGCGCCGCTTTGGCCCTATGTCTCCCCGTAAAGCGCTTTCATCCCAAGCCGCGCACCTCCAATACACTCGAACAACGAAGCGGAGCTGGATATGCAGAGCCCGATTCCATTTGAAATTTCCCGTCGTGATTTGCTCATTTCATCGGCCGCCACCATCGCAATCACCGGCGTGAGCGCTGATAGGACGGCCGCACAGTCAACGACAAATGAAAGTCCCCCCAGATCCGAAGTGTCGTTCAAGGTCAACGGTGAAAGCCGCACCCTCAATATCGACAACAGAACGACCCTACTCGACGCGCTGCGCGAACATCTCCATCTCACCGGAACCAAGAAAGGCTGCGATCACGGCCAGTGCGGCGCATGCACCGTTATCGTCGACGGCCGCCGCATCAACTCGTGCCTGTCGCTTGCCTTGATGCACGAAGGCGACGAGATCACGACGATCGAAGGTCTGGGACAACCCGGCAACCTGCACCCGATGCAAGCCGCCTTCGTCCAGCATGACGGCTTTCAGTGCGGCTATTGCACGTCCGGCCAGATCTGTTCCTCGGTCGCGGTGATCGAGGAGATCAAGGCGAACATCCCGAGCCACGTCACCAGCGATTTGGCCGCGCAGGCAAAGATCACGCCGGCCGAAATCCGCGAGCGGATGAGCGGGAACATCTGCCGTTGCGGCGCCTATTCGAACATTCTTGACGCCATCTCGGAAGTCGCGGGGATAAAAGCATGAGAGCCTTCACCTACGAACGTGCATCGTCCGCCGCCGCGGCCGCTAAGGCCGCCGCCTCCAATCCGGACGCCAAGTTCATTGCGGGCGGCACGAACCTGCTCGACCTGATGAAGCTTGAGATCGAAACACCGACGCATCTCATCGACGTAAACCATCTTGGACTGGACAAAATCGAACCGACTGCTGAAGGCGGGCTGCGCATCGGCGCTCTGGTCCGCAACACCGATCTTGCCGCACACGAAATCGTCCGCCGAGATTACGGCCTTCTCTCGCGCGCCCTCGTTGCGGGAGCCTCCGGCCAGTTGCGCAACAGGGCGACAACAGCCGGCAACCTGCTGCAGCGCACCCGCTGTCCGTATTTCTACGACACCAATCAGCCGTGCAACAAGCGCCAGCCGGGCAGCGGCTGTTCCGCAATCGGCGGCTTCAGCCGTCAGCATGCCGTTGTCGGAACCAGCAAGTCCTGTATCGCGACCCACCCGAGTGACATGGCAATTGCGATGCGGGCGCTCGATGCAATGGTCGAGACCGTCACAGCCAACGGCAGCCGGCGGTCACTTCCGATCGCCGACTTCCACCGGCTGCCGGGCGATGCGCCGCATATTGAAACCGTTCTGGAACATGGCGAGTTCATTACGGCGGTCGTCCTGCCGCCACCGGTCGGAGGCAGGCACATCTACCGCAAAGTCCGCGACCGCGCTTCTTACGCCTTCGCGCTCGTTTCCGTCGGCGCCGTCATTCAGCCAGACGGTACCGGACGCTTTGCCGTTGGCGGTATCGCCCACAAGCCTTGGCGCGTCGAGGCCGCAGACGCCGAGCTGGCGAAAGGAGCCCGCGCTGCCGCCGGCGCCTTACTCGCCGACGCTCGTCCTACCGAGCAGAACAGTTTCAAGATCGATCTCGTCGAACGCACGCTCGGCGCAGTCATCACCGAAGCCAGGGGGTGAGCCATGCGGTTCGATACGCCAGCAACGACCAATCCGATCGACCAACTCAAGGTCGTCGGCCAACCCGTCCACCGCATCGACGGCCAACTCAAGACAACCGGCCGGGCGATGTATGCTTATGAATGGCACGATCCGAATTTGCCATACGCCTATGGCTATCCTGTCGCCTCCGCCATCGCCAAAGGCCGTATCACGGCCATCGATATTTCGGCCGCCAAGAAGGCGCCGGGCGTGCTTGCCGTGGTGACCACGCTGGATGTCGGCGAGCGAAAGAAGGGCAAGTTCAACACCGCCAAGCTTTTCGGCGGAGACGAGGTTCAGCACTACCATCAGGCGATCGCGGTGGTGGTCGCCGAGACCTTTGAGCAGGCCCGCGCGGCCGCAGCTCTGGTCAAGGCCGACTATGCCGAGGAGAAGGGCACGTTCGATCTCAGGGAGGCGATGGATAGAGCAGTCAAGCCCGAAGAGGAGTCGCAACCTCCAGACTCTGCTGCTGGAAACTTTGAAGCCGCCTTCAAAGCCGCTCCCGTGACCGTCGACGAGACCTACACAACACCCGACCAATCCCACGCGATGATGGAGCCGCATGCTTCCATCGCAGCCTGGGACGGCGACGAATTGACCGTGTGGACCTCGAGCCAGATGATCGACTGGTGGCGCTCGGATCTTGCCACGACGCTCGGCGTCGAGAAGGAGAAGGTCCATTTGATGTCGCCGTTCATTGGCGGTGGTTTCGGCGGAAAGTTGTTCCTGCGCGCCGACGCCGTCCTCGCCGCCTTCGGCGCACGCGCAGCCAAGCGTCCGGTCAAGGTAGCTTTGCCTCGGCCGATGATGATGAACAATACGACCCACCGTCCAGCCACGATCCAGCACATCCGGATTGGAGCCGAGCGGAATGGCAAGATCGTAGCGATCGCGCATGAAAGCTGGAATGGTGATCTCCCGGGCGGTAAACTTGAGACGGCCGTAAACCAAACGCGGCTACTCTACGCAGGCGCCAACCGGATGACGGCGATGCGCCTGGCAACGCTCGACCTTGCGGAAGGCAATGCCATGCGCGCACCGGGCGAGGCGCCGGGTCTGATGGCGCTGGAAATTGCCGTGGACGAAATGGCCGAGAAGCTCGGCATTGATCCCGTCGAGTTCAGGGTCATCAACGACACGCAAGTCGATCCGGAGAAGCCGCAGCGGCCATTTTCCCATCGCGACCTTGTCGGCTGCCTGAGGCTCGGGGCGGAGCGTTTCGAGTGGAATAGGAGAGGCAAACCGGGCTCGCGCCGCGAAGGCACTTGGCTGATCGGCATGGGGGTCGCGGCCGCCTTACGCAACAACCTTTTAATACCGTCCGGAGCGCGCGTGCGCCTCGATCGAGAAGGCATCCTGACAGTCGAGACCGACATGACGGATATTGGCACGGGGAGCTATACCATCATCGCTCAAACGGCGGCGGAGATGCTCGGATTGTCGCTTGATAAGGTGGCCGTGCGGCTCGGCGACTCCCGCTTCCCCGTTTCGTCCGGCTCCGGCGGTCAGTTCGGCGGCAACTGTTCGACGTCCGGTGTCTATGCGGCCTGCGTCAAGTTGCGCGAAGCCATTGCGGAGAAGCTCGGTTTCGATTCCGAGAATATCATTTTTGAGAACGGTGAGGTTCGTTCCGGCAAGAGGTCGGTTCCGCTGACCGAGACTGCAGGTCAGGACGGGCTTGTCGGCGAGGACACCATCGAGTGGGGCGATCTCTCTACGACGCATCAGCAATCGACCTTCGGCGCGCACTTCGTCGAGGTCGGAGTCGACGTCGCTACCGGCGAGAGTAGGATTCATCGGATGCTGGCGGTCTGCGCGGCCGGACGCATTCTCAATCCGATCACCGCCCGCAGCCAGGTCATCGGTGCGATGACGATGGGTGCGGGAAGTGCGCTTTCAGAGGAGCTTGCCGTGGATACCCGCCGTGGCTTCTTCGTCAATCACGACCTCGCGGGTTACGAGGTGGCGGTTCATGCCGACATTCCACACCAGGAGGTCATTTTCATGGATGAAACCGATCCAATGTCGTCGCCGATGAAAGCGAAAGGAATCGCGGAACTCGGCATTTGCGGAGTATCGGCCGCCATAGCCAATGCCATTTACAACGCAACGGGCGTCAGGGTCCGCAATTATCCGATCACGCTCGACAAGCTGATCAAGGGGCTTCCAAAGTTTGCGTAAAGTTGGAAGCAAGACCAGCCGGCTATGATGTCCGCAATGGCAAGCTATGCGTGCGAGCAATCAGACCGCAGTTGATTGAGCGCGTTCCACGGCGGATTCTCGCTGAGATCAGTCGCTCCTAGCATAAAGCTTGGCCCCGTGGGCTGCCCGGTCTAGCTCCTCGCGAAAATCGGGATGAGCGAGCGCAATGAGTGCCCTTGCTCGCTCGGCCACGGACTTTCCCTTGAGGTTCGTCCATCCATATTCCGTGGCGACGATGTGCGTGTCGTTGCGCGATGTCGTCACCGGCCCAGTCAGCGCCGGAACGATGCGCGAGAGCGTGCCTTTTGCCGCGGTCGAATGACAGGCGATGATCGACCGGCCTCCCCGCGAAGCATAGGCGCCACGCACGAAATCGACCTGGCCGCCGGTTGCGCTGAACTGCCTGCCGTTCATGAATTCCGAATTACACGCCCCGTTCAGATCGATCTGCAGCGTCGCGTTGACTGACACAGCCCGGTCGTTCTGAGAAATGACGAAAGGATTGTTCACATAGTCGACGGGATAGGCTTCGATATCCGGATTGTTGTCCAGGAAGTCGTAAAGCGATTGATCTCCCAGCGCGAAGGTGAAGATCGACCGCCCGAGATGCGTCTGCTTGCGGCTGTTGTCGACCACGCCCACCTTGACCAGATTGGCAAGGCCAACCGTCATCATTTCCGTATGGATGCCAAGGTTGCGGTGGTGCGAAAGCCGCGAGCACACCGCATCCGGCAGGGCGCCGATACCCATTTGCAGGCAATCGCCGTCTTCCACCAGGCCCGCAACGATCGCACCGATGGCATCGTCCACTTCATTGCTCGGCGCGGCGGGCAGGATCGGCAGGCTGACGTCGTTTTCGACCAGCGCCGTCACGCTCGATACGGGGATCATGCAATCGCCCCGCACATAAGGCATCTTGGCATTGACTTCGAGGATCAGCCGAATTCCCGGCTTCCGCGATACCGTCAGCGCATAGTCGGTACTGGCACCCAGGCTGAAATTGCCGTCCGCATCCATCGGCGCGACCGTGGCAATCAGCGTATCGACCCCGACATGCTCGACCAGAGAGCGCGGCACCTGGCTGAAATGGCAGGGCACCAGGTCGACGGCGGGCAATGCCTCCGCCGATCGCCTCTTGTCGAGCGCGCGCTCCACGCCTCCGTGAAAATAGCTTATCGGAATGATCCGGTGGCAGAGGTCGAAATCGAAGACGCTGGTGCCGGCAACGCCGGTACAAAGGAGATAGTGGAGCCGCACATTGTCGACATTTCCTGCGCGAGCCCGCTCAGCCAACGCGGCAAGAATGGCGGGTGGCTGACCAGCCGCTATCGGCATCGCGACCTTCGCACCCGAGGGGATCAGAGCGACGGCCTCCTTTGCGGATCGCAGCCGTTCGCGATACAGCGTCTGATGAATAAGCGTCATTGGGGCCCTCCTCCCGGTGCTATTTTCAAAATAAATCAGCAGCCATTTCCACGTTCAAATCCTCACTGGCATTTACGATCGTCGCGAGCATTTCCGACGGGCGTCGCTCGATCGGGACAGATTTCCTTAATGCACGAAGGCAGCAATCATGCCCGGATAGCAGTTCCTGCACAACATCCAACGGGGATAAGGTTGAGCACAGCGAGGCGAAGATTTCGCTCGATTCATGATGTTTTCTTTCTTCAGAGGAATACGGCAGGCCAAGAGCAGCCATTGCCGTGGCTTGTCTTCAGTTTGGTTTCATCTTGGAATGGTAGCAAACCTCGCGCGAACCAGACGCTCACCCGGCAAATTGTTCGCGCAGCATGAGCCATCACCGGTTCCCTGGCCCTGCCTCCCTGCCACGAGGTGGGGCCTCTTCGTTCGGTGCAGCTCCTTTTGGGGGATGGCTGTTTTCACCCCTTGCCGTGCGGCAGGAGGCCGCTAGGTGAGGTTACGCTGTGGAGCACCTGGGGGGATAAGTTGGCATATGATTGGAGCGGCGTCAGGACGCGCCGGATAAAGGCACTAAAGGTGGGGATTTCACTGATGATCGCGGCCGCGGCTCTGGCAGCCCCGGCAATGGTGCTGCTTCGGTCGCATCACTGAAGCCCGAGCGCTACATGCCGAAGAATTCGCTTGGTTCATGATACGGATGCCTCGATTACTGAGGTTTTGCGTCTCGCGATCTGAAACGGCACACGCCTCCGTGGATATTAATCTCGCATTTCTGACGTGAGAGGTTTGCCCTGGTTTAATCCGGCGGCGGACGATCTATTCAACGCGCCGAAGCATGGACCCCACGCAACGGCCGGGAGTCCCGGAGCAACCCTTGGTCGGGAATGTGGGACTCCCGTCATCGAGATTGCAGTTTCGCGGCCGCTGTGAAGACGTTATTGGTCTGCTGGAACGTGACGCCCATGGTCTGGAAGACCTCGCCGGGCTTGATCATCAAAGGCTTATCCCGCTTCGAGAAAAAAAGCGGTTGATGGTTCGAACCACCGACCGCTTTGCAGTTCGGGTACGGAATTTACGCCGCCTGCGCCTGCGACAGGCCTTCCATTGCCATCGTACGCGCCGTCACGAAATCGATCTTGCCGGAGCCGAGGACCGGAACCTTGCCGATGACGACTTCGCCAGGAACCATCATTTCCGTGGCGCCCTTCGATTTGGCGAATGCCAGGAAATCGCCCCTCGCCGCATCCGGTGCATCGGTCAGCAGTATCAGGCGCTCGCCCTTCTTCGGGTCGGGCACGGCCGAGACGACGCTGAGCGCGCCTGGCCAGAGCTGCGCAGCAAGGATCTCCACCGCCGCAAGCGAGATCATTTCGCCGCCGATTTTGGCAAAACGCTTGGCCCGGCCCTGGATCTTAACGAAACCATCCTCATCGATGGTGACGATGTCGCCAGTATCATGCCAGCCTTCCGGCAGCGGCTCGAGGACGCCGGGATTGTCGGCGCGCAGATAGCCGGCCATGACGTTGGCGCCCCGGATAAGAAGACGGCCGCCCTCGTCGATGCCGGGAACCGGCTCGAGCTTCCATTCCATCCCCGGCATGATTTTGCCGACCGTTCCCGTGCGATTATACATCGGCGTATTCAGCGAGATCACCGGCGCCGCCTCGGTGACGCCGTAGCCTTCTAGAATGCGCAGGCCGAATTTTTCCATGTAGACCTCGCGGGTCGATGCCTTCACCGGTTCGGCACCGGAGAAGATGTAGCGGATCGATCTCAGGTCATAAGGATGGGCGGTGCGCGCATAGCCGTTCAGGAACGTATCCGTGCCGAAGACGATGGTTGCGTTCGAGACATAGATCAGCTCCGGCACGATGCGGTAGTGCAGCGGCGACGGATAGAAGAACACCGGCACGCCCGAGACCAGCGGCAGGATCGTGCCCGCCGTCAGGCCGAAAGAGTGAAACATCGGCAGGATGTTGAACACCTTGTCGCCTGGGTGGAAGTCGATGCGCGAAGCGGCCTGGGCTGCGTTCGACAGGATATTGCGGTGTGTCAGCACCACGCCCTTCGGCGTTCCCTCGGAACCGGAGGTGAAGAGGATCACGGCCGGATCGTCGGCGCTGCGTTTGACCAGCGGCCGATATTTGCGCATGAGGCCGACGATCTTGTTGAGGAAGGTGACCTGCGTACGCAGTTCATCCAGCCAGACGAACGTCACCTGCTTTTCCAGCTCTTCGACCACCGGGCCGAGCTTGGCCTGCGCGATGAAAGCGCGGGAGGACAAGACATGTTTGACCTCGGCCGTCTTGCAAGCGGACAGGATGTTGGCAGCACCGGCCGTGAAGTTCAGCATGGCCGGAACCTTGCCCGCCGACATGACGCCAAGGACAGTCGCGGCCGTGCCGTTTGCATTCGGCAGCATGACGCCGAGCGTCTTTTCTTGCGGGAACATCCTCTTGAACTTCGCGCCGAGCACCGCAGCACCGGTCAAGAGTTTGGCATAGGAGAGCTTGCCGGCGATAGGGTCCTCGACGGCGAGTTTCTTACCGCCATATTCATGGGCACTTTCGATGACACGGCCAAGCACCGTGTTGTCGGTATCGGCGGTGCGGAACATCAGCGTCGACATGATCTGATAGAGAGCGGCACCGGCTGCGATGCGGCGCTTTCTGCCCTTGAGCTCGGCCGGAACATCGAGCGTGACCGGCTCGAGGATCGTCACCTTGACCTTGGGGAAGAGACGACGGCGGACATGGCTCGACGTCAAATAGGAGGCGTAGCTCTTTTCCAGTCCGTCAATGCGAACGGGCACGATCGTCGCGCCGGTCTTGTCGGCAACCATAGCCGCGCCGTCATAGACCTTCATCAGCGTGCCCGTCACGGTCAGGCGACCCTCTGGGAAGATGCCGACCGGGCTGCCGTCCTGGATCACCTTGATGAGCGAGCGCGTCGCCATCGGCTTGGTCGGATCGAGCGGCAGGAACTTGCACAGCGTCAAAAGCGGCCGTACCCACCATTTTTTGGCAAATGCATAATCGATCGCAAAGACCGGCTCTTCCTCGGTGATAGCCAGCGCCAGCGCACCGTCGAGCAAGCTGACGTGGTTAAGAGCGATGATCGGCGCCGAGCCGGCCTTGCGGATGTTTTCCAAACCCTCGACTTCCAGCCGCATGAAGGCGCGGAAAATGATGGAGATGAGATCGCGGAAGGCATTGGTCGGCAGCATTTTCAGCATGAGCCAGGCGATCGCGATGTTGAGCACGGAGATGCTGAGGATAATCACCGGAACCGACAGGCCAACGGCCTGCAGGACGGCTACGAGCGCCAGGCCGACAGCGATGAACAAAGCCGACAGCACATTGGCGGCGCCGATGACGCGGGCGCGACGATCCTCATGCGCCCAGCTCTGCATGGCCGCGAACGTGGGGACGGCCAGGAAGGCACCGCCGATCGCCATGCCGGCGAGATCGATAGCAACGCGGATCGTTTTCGGTCCCTCAAAGAAGGCGAGAATGGTTTCGGCATGCGAGGTTGACTGAAGACCCCACAGGTTCCAGGCGAGATCGAGACCGAAGAGTGCGACGATCAGCATGCCGATCGGCGCCGGAAGCAGCACGATGCGTCCGGCTGCCATCCAGCCGGCAATGGCCGAGCCCATGGCAACGGAGATGGCGAAGATCGCGAGATAGGCGGGAACGACGATTTCCGAGCCACCGAGAATGTCGGTCACCATCACCGGCAGCATCGACATGATGAAGGCGCCGACGAACCAGAACCAGCAGTTCATCAGGGAGGCGCGCCAGATGCGGCTATCAGCACGAAGCTCGTTGACGAGCCTGTAGCTGGAGCGCACGACATTGACATCAATGGCAAGATCCGGCGCCTTGGAACCCGTCGAAGGGATCATGCGTGCAGCAAACCAGCAGAGGATGGAAAGCCCCATCATCATCGGCCCGAAGATCCAGACATTCTCGCCTTCGCGGAAGGCGACCGCCGCAACCATGGTGCCGGTGAGGATGGCGATGAAGGTGCCGCCCTCTTCGCCTTAGGAAGATCGCGGCTTTCCAACTGATCCGGCAGAATGCCGTATTTGATCGGCCCGAAGAGCGAGGAAATGACGCCGAAGCCGAAGAGGGCTAGCATCAGGATCCAGATGGACGAGAAAGCGATGCCGACCACCGAGATTGCTGCCACGCCAAGCTCGCATCGCTTCAGAAGCTCGGCCATCTCAGCTTTGTCGTATTTGTCAGCAAGTTCTCCGGCAATTGCTGAAAGCAGCAGGAACGGTACGATGAAGATGCCGCCGGCAAGCGTCACCAGCGCAGCCCCCTCCGTGGCCATCTGCGCGAGAATGACGAAAACCAGTGTCTGTTTGAGAAAATTATCGTTGAAAGCGGTGAGGAATTGCGTCCAGAACAGCGGCGCGAACTTCCTCGATCTCATCAGATGCTTTTGCATGGCGTATCCCTCGTTCAGCCAACAAGACGCCACAGAGTAGTTACGCAAAGGTTGAGCGCGGATACAACTCTGTGGCGTCGTTAATAAAGCTTAGTCCTGACCGTCACGATTGAACTTAACCAGGAGCTTTTCCGTGCGGGCGTCCTCGACCTTGCGGATCAGCCTGTCGGCTTCGGTATTGTCGCGGATCGTCTTGGTGACGTTAACTGCCGTCTGCACCAGCATCAGGATGCCCATGGCGAGATAGCCTTTGCCCCAAAGATCGATCGGCATCATATAGAGGCCGACGAGGAGCATGAAAGCCGCGGCGGCGAAGGAGATGTAGGAAAAGCTGACCCAAGCCTGGGAATGTTTTTGGAAGCTGTCGTTCATGATCGTATCCTCTCTTGTGTGGTTGGTGTGTTCGGTTTCAGGCGGCTGAATTTATGCGGTCGCGAAGGCGGGCAAGTACGTCGTCGGCCGAAAGGCCAAGCGGCGCGCCGAAGCCGGCGTTGGCAAGTTTTGCAATGACGATTTCCGGCCGGTTCGCGGCGTCCATTTCCTTCATGGCCGATGCCGCAATCTCGTAGCGATCCTGATAGGCCTGAAGCCGGGCAAGCGTTTGCTCAGCCTCGTCCAGGGTTGCCAGCCCGGAGTTGCCGTCACAGGCGGCATCGAGCTTCTGTGTCTGCTCAGTGGCACGCGCCAGTCGCTCGCCGCGCTGCAACTCCTGCAGTCGCGCTTCCGATGTGCGCACGGTTGCTTTAAGCTTGCCGATCGTCAGGGTGAATTGCGTCTGCGCCTTCTCGGAAGCACCGCGCTCTGCTTCGAGCTGGGCGATTGCCTCAGTCGCTTCTAGGGCAAGGTCATCGCTCCCCTTCAAAAGCGCGGCAGTCGCTCGGGTTTCCAGATCCGCGATGCGGCCGACGATCGCTGCGTGCTGGCTCTTTTCCTGCTCATTTTGCGCAACGGCGATCGCCACCGCCCGCCGCGCCGACTGAATGGCGCTTGCCGCATCGCGGATCTGCTGCGCCAAGAGAGGCACCGCATTGCGATCGATGAACGCTTGTTCCGCATCATAGGCACGACCACGGATGAGCGTCAGAATTGAATTGAACATTTATCGTCTCCCGTTTATGAACGACGTTCACAAAACCACGTATGCCAGAAGCATGAACATCGTTCAAGAAAATTTTGAACGATGTTCAAAAAATTGGATTGGTATGGTTAATGGCGAGAAAAACCCTGGAAAAGCGCGAGGATCTGAAGCTGCGCCTGATTGAGGCGGCGCGCGATCGCATAGCGGCCGACGGACTTTCCAACCTGCGGGCGCGCGACGTCACACAGGATGTGGGCTGCGCCCTTGGAGGTCTTTACACTGTTTTTGCCGACCTCGATGACCTCATCATTCACGTCAATTCCACGACGCTGAAGGCGCTCGAGGCATCGTTGACGCTGGCTGAGGTCAAGGATCACACGCCGTCGGACCGCCTGCGCAATCTGGCACGCGGCTACCTGCGCTTCGCAGTCGCTCACCGCAATTTGTGGAAAGCACTCTTCGACCATCGACCGCCGGACGACCGCCCGAGCCCGGAATGGCACCTTGAAGAGCACATGTTCCTGATGGGTGTCATTGCCGAGCCGCTGGCCGAACTGCAGCCGGCAATGTCGGAGACGGCACGTGCCATCCGCGCGAGGACCCTGTTCGGCGCGGTTCATGGCGTCGTCAGCATCAGCCTCGAGGGACGGTTCGTCGGTCTGCCGATCGAAAACCTGGAACGGGAGCTCGACGACTTCATTCTGACTATCGCGGCCGGAGCTGCGGCGCTGCGGCTAAAGTAAAGGGGTCACTATCTCGCCTCCACTATTCGGCCCGGTCAGTTGAGCACAGATGCGGCAATGTCAGACTATAAAATGTCCATGCCGGCGAACACGGCATGTTCAAAGTTGACTCGGCCAGGATGCACCCTTCCGTTTGGACCGCGCATCGCGTGAGGAGATGAGCCTCACAGCCTCGGAGGCAACATCCGAAGCGAAGTACGCGTCAAGCCTTCGGGAAAAATTCAGACCTCAGAAACGTCATGCGTTCGATTGAAAAAGGGCGGATTATATGTATATGACAAAACCGAAAATCTCTGAGGACTTGCGCTATCGAACTTCCGATCGAAACTATTGCAGAAAGCAGTTACCGGCGGATCCGCGGGGACATTATCTTTGGCCGGCTTGCTCCGGGCCAGAAGTTGAAACTCGATAATCTAAAGGCCGCCTACGAGACCAGCATCAGCACGCTAAGGGAAATTCTCAACCGCTTGACCTCTGAAGGCCTCGTTGTTGCCGAGGGGCAGCGAGGGTTTGAGGTCGCCGGGGTTTCCGTTGCGGATCTGCGCGAGATCGCCGCGCTGCGGCTGCTCTTGGAAGAACATGCGCTGGAGCAGTCCTTCGAACAGGGCGACGTGGAATGGGAGGCGCAGCTCGTCGCTGCCCATTACAAGCTCGCACGCATGGAAAAGGTCATGGCATCGGGCGACACCAGCCAAGCCGAAGACTGGAAGCGTTATGACTGGGAATTCCATCAAGCGCTGATCGCCGCCTGCGGCTCGCGGCTGCTGATGGAGACGCATTCGGCCGTATTCGACAAGTATCTGCGCTACCAGATGGTGGCGCTTTCCTATCGGGGCGGTGTGGCCGAACAGGAGCACAGGCAGCTTCTGGAAGCAGCCTTGCAGCGCGACAGCAAGACGGCCAAGAAGGTCCTGCAGCGCCACATCCAGGGCGGCGTGGAGCATGCGCTCGGCAAAGGTCTGCTCTTCTCCCCGTCAAAACAGCCGAAATAGCCGAACAGCCGATGGCAAAGCCGCCCAAGACAGAGAAACCGATGCTCAAGAACACGGCCGCATCTTCTGAGACCATCAGCGATGTCATCTTCCGGCAGATCCGGCAGGACATCATTGCAGGCACGCTCGCCCCCGGTGCCAAGATCAAGCTGGAGCAGGCCAAGGAGCACTATTCGATCAGCGTCTCGTCGCTACGCGAAATCTTGAGCCGCCTTGCAATGGAGAATCTGGTGGTCGCCGAAGGCCAGCGCGGCTTTGAGGTGAGCCCGGTCTCGCGGAAAGAGCTGGAGGAGCTTGCGGATCTCAGGACAGTGCTCGAAACGCATGCGATCGGTCTTTCCTTCGCCGCGGGCACGCTGGAATGGGAGGGCCGCATCGTCGCTGCCCATCACAAGCTGGCTGCCGCCGAGCGCAAGCTTCTGGCCGGTGATGGCTCCCGCACCATCGACTGGGTGCGTTACGACTGGGAATTTCATCAGGCGATTGTCTCGGCTTGCAATTCGGCCGCGCTGATGGCGACGCTGTCCTCCGTCTTCGACCGGTTCCTGCGTTATCACATGCTGGCCCAAAGCTTTCGTGGCAAAGCCGTCGTGGATGATCACAAGCTGCTCTTCGAACTTGCGCTGAAGCGCGATGACGAAGGCGCAAGGGCCGTCATTCGCAGGCATGTTCAGAGCGGCGTTGAACATGTGCTGACAAGCGGGCGAATTAGGGCGGTTTAGCGCTTCAAGAAATCGCTGAGCCCTCTATCATATTGTTTTACGCAATTCCGGAGGGAGAACCGCTGCGTACTTTTCCTGGAATTGCTGGAGCTGAAATTACATTGCATCCTTGGGAATACCTTCGGGCCGCATCTGCTTCTTCAGCGCCGCGATCCGGAATATGGCGTTCGATGCGCCGTAGCCGCGATAGGCGCGGCGTTCCACCACCTCGAAGAAGAAACCCTCCCCGTATGTTCCGCTGTAGAGCTGGAAATATTCGCCCTGCTCGTCGCGATCGTAGAGGATGTTTTCAGCCTTCAGCCGTTCGGTGAGCTCAGGGTCGAGTCCGAAGCGGGCTTCGACGTCTTCGTAATAGTTGGGTGAGATCGGCAGAGCCTTGAAGCCTTTGGCGCGCAGGCGTTCGGCGGTGGAAAAGACGTCGTTCGTCGAGAAGGCGAGATGCTGGATGCCGGAGCCGAATTTCTCGGCGATGAAATGGCCGGCGAGCGTGCGGCGGTTTTCCGCACCATTCATGGTGATGCGCAGCGTGCCCGCCTCGTTTTCGATCACCTGGCTGCGCACCACGCCGGAGGGATCGATGATATCGACCATCGGGGTTTTGCGGGTCTCAAAGATCGAAGTGTAAAAGAGAAGCCAGGTCAGCATCTCGTCATAAGCGACAGTCTGGGCGATGTGGTCGATCTGCAGCAGGCCGGCGTCAGGGGTGGCGCCCTCCTTCGCGACGGGCTCAAAATCGATCTCCGAGAAGCGACCGAGTGGGCTCTTCTCGTCGATGAGATAGATCAGTCCGCCGCCGACGCCGCGGATCGCCGGCAGTTGCAGCTCGCCCTCGGCGACAGGCTGGGCGAATGGTTCCGCATCGAGGGCCAGTGCGCGGCGATAGGCTTCCGCAGCGTCATCGACGATCAAGGCCACGGCATAGGCGAATGTGCCGTGCACGACATAGGCGGCATTGGCAAAGCCCAAGGGATCGACATTGATGATGATCCTAATGTCGCCCTGTTGAAAAAGCGTGACCTTCTTGGAGCGATGCACCGCGGCCTTGCGGAAGCCGAGCGCTTCGAGGATGCCCACCAGCTCCACCGCCTCGCTGTCATCGGTCGCAAATTCGACGAAGCCGATCCCCTTGACGGCCGCGCGCGCGGGCATTTCGACGCCGATCGGCGTGTCCACCTTGCGGCGGATCTGGTCCGCCAGATAGATCAGAGAGCGGTGGCCGTCAGCGGCGATCGCCCGTGTCGAACCGCCGCGGAACTGGTCGTTGAAGACCTCCAGCGAGAAGAAGCCGTCATAACCGGTGGAAGCCACAGCCTCGGTAAATTCTGTGATCGGCAGATCGCCCTCGCCCGGCATATTGCGGAAATGCCTGGACCAGTAGAGCAGGTCCATGTCGATCAGCGGCGCGTCGGCTAGCTGCACGATGAAGATCTTTTCCTTCGGGATTGAGCGGATGGAATTGATGTCGATCTTGCGCGACAGCGAATGGAAACTGTCGAGGATCAGCCCGACATTCGGGTGATCTGCGCGTCGCACGATTTCCCAGGCATCTCGGTGATCGTTGACATAGCGGCCCCAGGCCAGAGCCTCATAACCCACCTTCAGGCCGCGTTTGGCCGCTCGTTCGCCCAGCTCGCGAAAATCGGCGGCAGCCCGGTCGATGCCGCCGAGGGCGGCCTGCGAGACATTGGAGCAGACGAGCACCATGTCGGTGCCGAGCTCTTGCATGATGTCAAACTTGCGCTCGGCACGGTCGAAGGTGCGCCCGCGCAGCGCGTCCGGCATGCCCTCGAAATCGCGGAAGGGCTGGAAAAGCGTAATCGTCAGCCCGAGATCGCGCGCCATCTTCCCGACATCGGCCGGGCTCCCGTCGAAGGCCAGGAAGTCGTTTTCGAAAATCTCCACGCCGTCAAAGCCAGCGCGCGCAATCGCTTCCAATTTATCCGGCAGCTCGCCCGCAATCGTCACTGTCGCAATCGAGGTTTTCATGGCTTTCAAATCCTCCGCGTTTCCGGGCGCGCTGAGTGAAACCCACCGAGCCTGCCGATGGCATTATGGCGAATGTCGTGAGAATTTCAATTCGATTGATCAAATAAGGAATCTCATATGATTTTGGAAAACTATGTTGATTTATCACTGATGCTCTGGCAAACATTGTTGCGAATGGTCGGGAGAGGATGACTGTGATGTCGTTTGATGGCCAGCAAAAGAGGAGGAATTTATGCTGAAGTCATTGCTGACGCGGCGGGGCGCCATGCTGGGTGCCGCCGCTCTCGTGGTCGCCATCGGGCTTGCAAGCCCGGCTGGCGCGGTCACGCCCGAAGAAATCAAAGCCCGTGGCAAGCTGATCGTCGGCATCCAAGGCGATAACCCGCCATGGGGCTTTGTCACCAGCGCCGGCAAGCAGGATGGCCTTGATGCCGATATTGCGACGCTTTATGCCAAAGAGCTCGGCGTCGAGGTCGAATTCGTGCCGCTGGAAGTCAATAACCGCATTCCGGCTCTGACGACTGGCCGCGTCGACGTACTCTTCGCCACGATGGCCATGCTGCCGGATCGCGCCAAGGCCGTGCAATTCTCCAAGCCCTATGTCGCCAATGCCATCGTGCTGATCGGGCCGAAGTCCGCCTCGATCAAGACCAATGACGATATGGCGAACCTGACGATCGGGGTGGCCAAGGGTGCCGCGCAGGATACGCAAGTGACGAAGAATGCGCCGCAGAGCGCCACGATTCGCCGCTTCGATGGCGACGCCGCCAGCGTGCAGGCTCTCGCCTCCGGCCAGGTACAGGCGCTGGGCGGCAATATCTTCTACATGGACCGCGTGGAAAAAGCCCGCCCCGGCGAATTCGAGAACAAGCTGGAATTCCAGAAGCTCTATAACGGCGCCTGCACACGCCTGGGCGAAAAGGAAATCAACGCTTCGATCAATGCCTTCATCGACAAGATCAAGGCCAATGGCGAGCTGAAGAAGATCTACGATAAGTGGATGAAGGTACCGGTTCCGGAATTCCCCGAGAGCATCGAGGGCATTCCGTTCACGGCGAACTGAGCCAAGCGCTCATTCCAAGGCGAGGAGCCAGATTAACAACAAGGCGGGCATGTCGATGCCCGTCAATGTCAGACCCATGCCCGTTTTGAGGTGCGCGACATGACCAAGACCATCTTTGTGCTCAACGGACCGAACCTCAACCTGCTGGGCGAGCGCGAGCCTGCCATCTATGGCTCCACGACGCTTGCCGATATCAGGCAGATGTGCCTCGACAAAGCAAAGACGCTCGGCTTCGCGGTCGATTTCCGCCAGACCAATTTCGAGGGCGAGCTGGTGGAAAGCGTGCATGAGGCCCGAAAGCAGGCTTGCGGCATCATCATCAATCCCGCCGGCTATACCTTCACCTCGATCGCGCTGCTCGACGCCCTGAAAACCTTCGAGCCACCGAAGATCGAGCTGCATATTTCCAACGTCCATGCGCGCGAGGAGATCTATCACAAATCGCTCGTCTCCCGCATCGCGACCGCCATCATGATCGGCTTCGGCGCCCGCGGCTATGAGCTGGCGATCGAAGCGATGGCAGCCATGCTGGAGACCCCGAAAGCATGAACTATCAGATGGATTTCACGCCGGTCATCGATGGCCTGCCAAGCCTGCTGCTCGGCTGCCTCGGCACCTTTCTGCTGGCGCTCTGCGGCATGGCGCTCGCTGTCGTCATCGGCATTGGCGGCGTGGCGCTGAGAGACTCTCCCATCAAGGCGCTGCGCTGGCTGGTAATTGGCTTTGTCGAGCTCATTCGCAACACGCCCTTCCTGGTGCAGATCTTCTTTCTCTATTTCGCCCTGCCGCTTGCCGGCATCCGCCTCGATCCCACGTCGACCGCAATCATCGCGCTCGGCATCAACGGCGGTGCCTATGCGATCGAGATCATCCGCGGCGGCGTGCAATCCATTCCGAAGGGGCAGATGGAGGCGGGCCTGGCGCTTGGGCTGCACAAGGTTCAGGTCTTCCGGCTGATCATCCTGAAGCCGGCACTCAGAGCAATCTACCCCTCACTGACAAGCCAGTTCGTGCTGCTGACGCTCTCGACCAGCATCGCCTCGGCAATCTCGGCCTATGAGCTGACCTCGGTCGCGCAGCGCATCGAGTCCGACAGCTTCCGCAGCTTCGAGATCTATTTCACCGTTACGGTCTTCTACCTCATCATCTCCTGGCTGATGATGCGTCTCTTTGCGCTCTTCTCGGCCCGTTATTTCACCTATCCGGTCAAGTGAGGGCGTCATCATGGGCAGCGAAGAATTCATCTTCCTTCTGATCGGCCTGAAATGGACCGTCCTTCTATCGGTGGTCGGCTTCGTTTGCGGCTGCATCGCCGGCCTTGCCGTAGCGCTGGCGCGCACCTCGGGAATACCGTCGCTGGAGCGGGTGATGGCAACCTATATCGCCATCTTCCAAGGCACGCCGCTCCTGATGCAGCTCTTCGTCACCTATTACGGGTTGGCGCTGATCGGCTTCAAGCTCGACGCCTGGGAAGCGGTCGCGATCGGCTTGACGCTCCATGCCAGCGCCTATCTCGGCGAAATCTGGCGCGGCTCGATCGAGGCCGTGCCACGGGGTCAAACGGAGGCGGCAAAGGCACTCAGTCTCAAATATGTGTCGCGTATGAAGGACGTGATCCTGCCGCAGGCGATCCGCATCTCACTGCCCGCGACGATCGGCTTTCTGGTGCAGCTCATCAAGGGCACGTCGCTGGCTTCGATCGTCGGCTTCACGGAACTGACCCGTGCCGGCAACATCATCTCCAACCAGATCTTTCAGCCGCTCACCGTTTTCGGCATCGTCGGCGCCCTTTATTTCCTGATGTGCTGCCCTTTGACGATCATCGGCGCCCGCCTGGAACGGCGCTTTGCCGCCGCTCATGCGCGGTAATGCGGAGATGGATGGAGACAAGACCATGACAGCAGCAACATCCGCCCCCGCGCCCAACGCAACGACGGGCGAAACAATGATCACCATGAGCCATGTCGAGAAATGGTACGGCGCCTTCCAGGCTCTGCACGACATCAACATCAAGGTCCACAAGGGCGAGCGCATTGTGCTCTGCGGCCCCTCCGGCAGCGGGAAATCGACGCTGATCCGCTGCATCAATCATCTGGAGACCTACGAGAAGGGCGAGATCCGCGTCGGCGGTGTCCTGCTCGGCAATCGGGCAAAGGCCATCGACGCGATCCGGCGTGAGGTCGGCATGGTCTTCCAGCAGTTCAACCTCTTCCCGCATCTGACGGTGCTGCAAAACTGCATGCTGGCGCCGATGCGGGCGCTCGGCGTGCCGAAGGCGGAAGCAGAAGAGCGGGCGCGCAGCCTGCTTGCCCGCGTCAAAATCGCCGAGCAGGCGGCCAAATATCCGGTGCAGCTCTCCGGCGGCCAGCAGCAGCGCGTGGCGATTGCCCGGGCTCTCTGCATGCGCCCCAAGGTGATGCTCTTCGACGAGCCGACGTCAGCGCTTGATCCGGAAATGGTCAAGGAAGTGCTCGACACGATGATCAGCCTTGCGGAGGAAGGCATGACGATGATCTGCGTCACGCATGAAATGGGCTTTGCCCGCCAGGTCGCCAATAGGGTGATCTTCATGGCGAGCGGCGCGATCGTCGAGGAGGCGCCGCCGGCGGAATTCTTCACCAATCCCCGCCATGAGCGAACCCGCAAATTCCTCGGCGAAATCCTGCGCAACTAGGAGCTGAAGGAAGTTTTCATGCCAGAGCTGTCGCAGGATACCAAGAAAATCGCGGTCATGGGCGCCGGGCTGATTGGCACGCGCCATATCGAGGGCGTACTGGCCGAGCCGCGCACCACGCTTGCGGCCGTTATCGATCCCTCGGACGCCGCCCGGGATGCAACCCGCGCCAATAGCCTTCCCTGGTTTGCAAGCCTTCCCGAAGCGCTTGCCGAAAGCCGCCCTGACGGGATCATCATCGCCACGCCGAACCGACTGCATGTCGCACACGCGCTGGAGGCGATTGCGTATGGCATCCCCGCCCTCATCGAAAAGCCGATTGCCGATCATGCCGAAGAAGCAGCGAATCTGGTTCGTGCCGCCGATGCCGCCGGTGTGCCGATCCTCATCGGCCACCATCGCCGATACAACCCTATTATTGGCGAAGCAAAACGCATTCTCGAAAGCGGCCGGCTCGGCACGATCCTCGTTGCCCATGGCAGCTTCTGGGCAGCCAAACCCGCCGACTATTTTAAGATTGAGTGGCGCCGCCAGCCGGGCGCCGGCCCGGCCTTTATCAACCTCATCCATGACGTCGATCTCTTCCGTTTTCTTCTCGGAGAGGTCGAAAGCGTCCATGCGATGGAATCGAGCGCCGCCCGAAATTACGAGGTCGAAGACACCGCCGCGGTATTGCTGCGCTTCGTCAATGGCACGCTAGCGACCCTTACCGCTTCTGACGCAGCGTCCTCACCCTGGAGCTGGGAGATGACATCGGGTGAAAACCCGGTTTTCCCGCAGCAGCGTCAGACCTGCTACCAGATTGGCGGTACCACTGGCGCCCTCGCAATCCCCGAGCTCAAGCTGTGGGAATACGCCGGAGCGCCCGACTGGCTGCAGCCACTGAGGGCAGAACGCGTCTCTGTCACGCCGGCCGACCCGCTGATGCTGCAGTTGCGCCACTTTTGCGATGTCATCGAAGGCCGGGCCGCGCCGCTCGTCAGCGGTGAGGAAGGGCTTGCGACACTGCGCGTCGTTGAGGGGATCAAGGCATCTGCCCGCACGGGCAGGACGATAGTCCTGGAAAGGTCACGCCCATGATTAGCGGAAGCACGCGTCTGATTGCCCATCTCGGCTACCCGACGGAAACCTTCAAGGCGCCACTGATCTACAATCCCTATTTCGAGAAACAAGGCATCGACGCCGTCGTGGTGCCTATGGGCTGCAAGTCGGAGGATTACCCGGCCTTTTTCCGGCAGTTGTTCCGGCTTTCCAATATTCACGGCGCTCTCATAACCATGCCGCACAAGATCGCGACCATGGCCTTGATCGACGACGTGTCGACTAACGCCAAAGTTGCCGGTTCCTGCAATGCCGTTCGGCTGGATCCCGATGGCAGGCTGGTCGGTGAGATGTTTGACGGCGAAGGATTCCTGCGCGGTCTTCTGCGCAAGGGGCAGAGCGTCTCGGGGGCGCAGGTGCTTATCGTCGGCGCAGGCGGCGTTGGCTCGGCGATCGCCGCGTCGCTGGCCGGTGCGGGCGCAGACGCCATTGCAATTTGTGATCCCAACGAGCAGGCATCGCAGGGCCTCCGAAACCGGCTGAAGACCTATTACCCCAAGACGGCCGTAACCATAGGTTCCATCGACCCGCAAGGTTTCGACATCGTCGTCAACGCAACTCCCCTAGGGATGCGAAAGGACGATCCTTTGCCGATCGACGTTTCGCGGCTCTCCCCCGCTACCTTCGTGGGAGAAGTGGTCATGAAGCAGGAAATCACGCCGCTTCTTGAGGCGGCACGCGCTCGCGGCTGCGCGTTCCAGGTCGGCACCGACATGCTGTTCGAACAGATCCCGGCTTATTTGGAGTTCTTTCGCTTTCCAACGACCTCGGCCGATGTGTTGCGATCGATCGCGAAATTGCCCTAACTGCGTACGCTACTGAAGCGTATGCGGCTGATGCACATCCTGAGCATAGGTCTCCATCGTTTCAACCGTTCTGCTGCCATCCAATCCGGTCGCCACGACAGAAAGGCGGAACCTGCCGTCGAGATTTCGGTCGAAGATCGCGCCGACGACGATTTCCGCGTCGCCGTGCACTTCGTCGCGAATGCGGCTCGCCGCTTCGTCCACCTCGAAGAGGGTCATATCCGAACCGCCGGAGATCGAGACCAAGACACCTTTGGCACCTCTCATGGAGATATCATTCAGCAATGGATTCGCGATTGCCGCCTCGGCCGCTCTCATCGCTCGGCTTTCCCCAGTGGCTTCGCCCGTGCCCATCATCGCCCGGCCCATGCCGCGCATGACTGATTTCACGTCGGCGAAATCAAGGTTGATGAGACCTTCCTTGACGATGAGATCGGTAATGCATCCGACGCCGGAATAGAGCACGCGATCGGCGGTCATGAAGGCATCGGCAAAAGTGGTCCGTGCATCCGCAATCCGGAACAAATTCTGATTGGGGATCACGATAACCGTATCGGCTGCCTGCTGCAGCGCTTCGATGCCGAGATCCGCCGTCTTCATGCGGCGATTGCCCTCGAAGGAAAAGGGTTTGGTGACGACGCCGACGGTTAGGATGCCGGCCGAACGGGCAGCATGAGCGATAACCGGCGCGGCACCCGTCCCCGTTCCGCCGCCCATTCCGGCGGTGACGAAGCACATGTGCGAGCCGCTCAGATGATCCATGATCTCATCGATCGATTCCTCGGCAGCCGCGCGACCAACCTCCGGCAGCGAACCTGCACCCAGACCTTCGGTCACATTTACTCCAAGCTGGATGCGGCGCGACGCCTTCGATGTCGCGAGGACCTGGGCATCGGTATTTGCCGCAATGAAGTCTACGCCCGCCAAATTTTCGGCAATCATGTTGTTGATCGCGTTTCCGCCGCCACCGCCTACCCCAATAACAGTGATGTGTGGCCTTAGGCCTGCGATGCTGCTCTTCGCATCGGTCATGTTTCATCCCCTCATCCATCTTGGTCGCACGTCTGTCGCTTTAAACGGCGAATCGCGGCTCATCGTAGAAGCGCAACAAGGCGTTGACAGGGCAAAAGTGTTTGCGGGGGGTGAGAGAAGCAACTTGGTCTTGCCCATAAAGAAAGGATCGATGGACCGCTTGCCGTTCCCTGGAACGAGATTGGACCAAAGTCCCAATTTCATCAGACTGAAGACCGGGTCGTGGAACCCCTATGGGTTCGGCTCGTTCGTTTGGCAGCGGTCAAGAGAACCGCCCCGTACCCGTCTGGATGTCCCAGCATATCGATGGCCCGAAGGTGTGAAAATGAAAGCCATAGCATCGGTCGCGTTTGGAATTGCAAGTTCGGTGGGCGCCTGTGTTGCCATCGCGTCCGTTGCTTCCTACGTCATCGCGGAACCGGAACGACATTCATTCGCCAATCTGGCGGCTCCCGATCTCTGGACGACGGAGCCGCGACGGATCGACCCCGGCGCGCAACACTACGAGCGACTGCCGCCCATGTATTCGACATATGTCACCAATGCCCCCGCCGTCAAAATCGCCGACGCATCGAAGGAAACCCAACCGGCTCCGGCCAATGTCGAACAGCAAAAGCCATGGCTCTCTGCGGAACACATCCAGTGGTGTGCCCAACACTACCGCTCGTTCGATCCTGCGACGAACAGCTATCGTTCCTACAACGGGCAAATCCGGCACTGCACATCGCCATCGGACGACACCCAGCCGGAAGCAGCGCAGGGCAGATCATCGATATCGGCACAAGCAGCCGATTGGTGCGCAAGCCGCTATAAATCCTATCGTCGAGAGGACAATACCTACCAGCCTTTCGACGGGCCTCGTCGGGCCTGCCAGCCGCCTGACGAAACGGGTGCAATCATCGCTACTCGGTAATGCCGCAGCGACGGCCTTTCGAATAAAGATAGTGGCTTAGAGAATGCCCGATGAAGGAGATCGTATTCTGCTGGCGCCGACGGCGCCAGCATCCGGCGATCATCCGTTACTCAGTCACGTCTGGCGCTGACCTCTTCCGTCCTGTTCAGCACCTCTCGAGCGGTTCCGACCGCCCCGCTGGTCGCTTCACTTGCCTTAGACGTGATATCCCTGCGAAGCTGGTCGGAAACGTCCCCGATCGCCTCGTCCTCCAGCTCCGTATGCGGTAGCGCCGCGCCAATGGCTGCGCCGGCCGCAAAAGCGAGCGCACCACCAACGAGGGGCTGATCACGGAAATGATGGAGAATGGCCGCGTTAAGCTGCGCGCCTCGATCCTCAAACATCCGCGCTGCACCTTGAACACTGCCCGCGACGGAACTTCCGGCTTGGGCAACCGAACCGGACAGCCGGCCCGCGGAGCTGCTGATCTGCCGCCACGTGTCGGACGCCCAACCGGAAGCGTCGTCGAACAAGGAGCCAGCCTCGTCACGGATATCCTCGATCCGCTTGCCGGCCGCGTCGGCAAAACCGCGATAGGCCTTGCCGCTCTGGTCGATGAAGTGGCCAGCCCGGCGGCCGCCGGCGTCCGTGAGCGCCCTGAAACGATTGCCGCCTTCATCCGTGAAGTGGCTGTACCGTTCGCCAAAGCTCGCCTCTACGGGGCCGGTGCGTCTTACGGCACCCGTCACGGTCGCCAGTGGATATTCCTCGTAGGATTCGTCCCGCTCGGCAGCTCCCGAGGAGCGGATGCCAGGATTGGCAAACAGCCAGGCAAGGCTCACTCCCAACAATGTGACGGGAATGGGATTGGTCCTGAGCGCCTTGCCGAGATTGGTGACATATTCAGCGCCGCCGCTTTGCCTCGCGTAATCGAGCAGTTCGTCCATAAGCTGGCCGGGGGACATGCGATCCTCGATGGCGTGGAGCTTTTCCTCGATCCGCTGGCGATCCTCCTCGATCTCTCGCTGCAGCTCGGCAGCCGAGTGGGCGTGAGAATTGTCGTTCATTGTACTCTCTCCTTCACGACGTCGACATCCCGCCGCAGCGACGTCGCCGTTCTATCCATCTTGAGGCTGCTGCCCCGCAGCGTGGAAATACCGCGCGCCACCATTGCCCAGGCAAGGAGTGCGACGACAATCCCGACAATGAGGGCCGACAGCGTATCGGCATTCGGCTCAGCCATGTTCTGCGTCACGAGAAAAGCGGCCAGGCCGTTGACCGCTGCGCTCAACAGCACGCCTATTGCACCGATTGCAAATACAAGGCCGACGAGCAGGATTTCGACGCCTCCTAAAGCCCGGTTCAAATTCTCAGATGCCTCCGCCTTCGCCAGGTCGATTTCCTTGCGAAACAGTCCAGATATATCGGTTACCAGACCGCTCATAAGTTCGGTCAGAGAGCGGTCGTCTCGATGATTTGCCATTGTGGCGATCCTCCTTGTACTACGGTTCGCTTCGCATTGACCCGACGCCTGTCGGCATTGAAGAGGTGGAGGGCCGGGAAACCGCCGGCTTGCTGCGACGGTGGGCCGAGGCCGTCAGAAGCCGGCTGGCCGTCAGGCCGGCAATCGCTGCTATGCCGAGAAAGGCAAGCGGCTGCCGGCGCCCAAAGTCTTCAACCATGCCGGCGATTTCGCCGAGATCGCGGCCCTCTATGTCGCGCACGAAACCCTGAAGCGAACCGCCGAGCTGCTTGGCATAACGGCCGACAACCTGTTGGTCCGATCGTTCGAGTTCCGAGCCGACTTTTTCGAGTGCCGATGCAACGCCGCCGAGCTGCCGAGCGGCCAGATTCTTCTTATCTTCGGCCGCGTCGCTGACGGCGGTCTTCGCCCGCTCGGTCTGCTCGCCGGCAAACTGCCGCAGTTCGTTCAGGTTCTCACGGACTGCTTCTTCCGAACTCCCCGTTTTCGGTCGCTCGGTCGTGCCCGCACCTATGGTTGGCCGGTCATCCACACCCTGCCATGTCTGACCGCGAGGGCCTGGATCATCGGGTTGATTGTTCATTTCGGCTCTCCTGTCGGATATCACTAGACCGCATCCTAACTGGACAACCCAAGCATGGTTCCTTCGTAGCCGGGCTGATAGCGTTCGCATGCCTACACGCACGCCCAGCGCCTTCTGCCGCTCCCTGGAGGAGAGATGGATATCTATTCCCGCAAACAATCAGCTCCCGACCAAAATTCCACAATTGACGGCTCGATATCGGCGGCGGATAACTCCGTGACGATGATTTGTGGTATTGCGCTCGGGCGCATCTGGATGGCGTGCGCATGAGAGAAAGTCAGCGTTTGGCGATCATTGCGGACGCAGTCGCGGCCTTCAACCAGAGCAATCGTGATGTGGCAAAGCAGCTTTGCGAAACAGGTTTAGATCAGTTTCCATCCGATCCGTCCCTTTCTCATCTTTTGGCGGCTATTTTATTTGCAGAAGAGGATTTTTCCGGCGCTCGGGGAAAAATAGAAACTAGTCTTGCAGCTCAGCCAAGAAACGCGCCGGCCCTCATTCTCGCCGGCAAGATCTATCGGGCCGAACATAAGCTGGAAGCGGCATTGATGCAGCTTGAGAAAGCGGCAGGTATAGATGGCCGGCTGGAGATTTTCCTCGAGCAAGCCAGGATTTTGGACCAGATGGGCAACAAGTCGGCGGCACGGGACGCCTGGAGCATAGTTCTCAATGCCAAGCCGACTTCCCTGGAAGCCATAAAACGCCTCAGCTCTCTTGCGAGGGAACGTGGCGCCCACGCTGAAGCCGAACAACTGCTCGAACGCGCTGTGGCCATCGAAGACCATCCGGGAATTTGGTTTGAGTTGGCGCTTGTACGGCACGATCTGCAGAACTTCGACGGTGCAGCCGAGGCTTACCGGCGTGTGCTCGAAATCAACCCCGACGCGCCGGAAGCGGCGGTCAACTTGGGTGTCGTCTTGCAGGAAGCGGGCAGAATGGACGAGGCCATGACGGCATTCTCGGTGGCTTATGCGCTGGACGCGTCCACGTTTGGAGTCATTGCCATGGCCCTGACCTCGGCCCCTTGCGGCAGGCTTTGGCTTGACGAGACGGTTCTGCGTCAATCATTGGTTAGCGGCGCGGCCGCGCTTGGCTCGAAAACGCTTGCGGTAGACGCCCTGCGTTGAAAGTACGGTGGCAACCGTCTGCGTGTACGCATTCTGCCGTTGCTCATCCAACTCTTCAAAAATAAGTTCCGGCGTGCTGCGCGGAACCGCAAAACACTGTGCGACGGGCGTTCCGCGGGTCAGGACCCCTGAGAATTCGGGTTGCGTCCAGATTGCCGGGAAATTGATCCCGCCATCTGTAAACCGATCGGAGTCCACAAGGCCGGTGACAAGCCGGAAGGGAAGATCGGCGCGATTGACAGGATGTGTTGCAAAGAGCGACCAGCCTTCATCGACCTCGATTGTCCAGAAGCTGTTGAATTTGATCGCCGCCTGCCCGGCAATTTCGAACGGACTGCCGGTCAATTGCCCGGGCGTATGAAAACTCAATGGCGATCGAGGATGTCTGTCGGTCGATGGGGACGGAACGTCCCAATTCCAGGAGAAGCTCCCTTTATCAACCACCACATCGCAGGGCAAAAGTATCATGAAGCCATAGGTCATCGCATCCACCACGGGAGGGCACTGCTTTAAAGTGCGCACCTCGCGACCGTGAATTGCCGAGTATGCGGTGTTGGGCATGGCGCGCAGCCAGTCCGGCAACGCGCCACGAGCAGGGACTGGACGCGGCAAATATTCGGCCAAAGCCGGGTCACATCGGAAAATGATACGCATTGTGCCCGCCTCCGGTGCTTCTGCCGATCAATACCGACCGGTAAGGCGACGCTATCATTGGAATCCTCGCAATGATACACACTGCGGGTCAAAAAGAAGGGGACCGAAAAGGACACCCGGAAGCTAGAGACCGGCCAGCGCTTGATCGATTTTCGCCATCACATCTGCAGGCAGCGGTCCCTTTGCAAGAGCGCCGGCATTTTCCTCGACCTGGGCAACCGTGCGGAAGCCGGGAATTGGCAAAGTGCGCGGCGAGCGCGCCCACAGCCAGGCAAGCGCGCCCTGCACCAGCGTGCGGCCATCCTCAGTCAGCAGATTGCGGACCGCTCCGAGGCGGACGGCGAATTCAGGAGCAATCTTACCGTGCTTGAAATAGGTCATCCAATCGAGGCTTGCGCCACGCACATCCTTCTCGCCAACGGTTTTGTCGGGGGTGAACTTGCCGCTGAGCAGTCCCATTGCGAGCGGACCGCGATTGATGGAAATCAGCCCGTTGCGCTCGACGATCTCGATCATCGCCGGCACCGGCTCGAAGACATTCATCGTATGCTGTATCGACACGAATCCCGCGCGATGAACATGGCGTGCAGCGCGATCTGGATGATCCGTGCTCCAGCCGAAAGCGTCGATTTTGCCCTCGGCCTTCAGCGCTTCCAGCGTTTCAAAAACCTCATCCGACGCTTCGAGCGCAAAATCGTTGAGATGGAACTGCAGCAGGTCCAGCCGATGGCGGCGCAGACGGCGCAAGGAGGTTTCGACGGACTGACGGATAAAGGCGGGGTCGGCGAATGCGCCTGTCGCTTGTTTGGTCTTCTCGTCCGTCGCGAAGCCGAATTTGGTGGCAATGACAATATCATCTCGATTGCCAATCGCCCTGCCGACCACCTCTTCGGAATGTCCGGCCCCATAATTCGAAGCGGTGTCGAAGAAGCGAATGTCGAGATCCATCGCACGCTCGATAGCACGGACCGATTCATCATCATCGACTTCGCCCCAGCCAAGTGGCACGTCGCCGGCAAAAAACGGGCCGCCGATCGCCCAGCATCCCATGCCCAGGCGCGGGATCTCGCGGCCGTTCCAAAGGGTTATTGTGGTAGCACTATCGAGTTTGGTCAGCATGTCATCCTCCGCGATCGTTGCCGTTCTAGGCAGAGATAGGCGGAGCGGCCCGGGCCGGTAAACAACCAATTCCGCAAAGTATTTTTCACGGATGAAAAGCGGCCGCTTGCGACTGCCCGGCAAGAAGCCCTACTTTCACTCCAGCGCACCGCCGGTTCTCAGCGGATCCGAGTTCTCAGCACCTTAGGCCACGGCCTGAGCGCCGGTGATCTCGACCAGAGATCCGCACATGAAGGCAGCTTCGTCCGACGCCAGAAATGCGACAAGCGCGGCGACCTCCTCTGGCTTGCCGATGCGCCCGAAGGGGACCAGCCTGTCCAGATTCGCGATCGTGCGGCCGGAGCGCCTTACGCCCGCTTCCAGCATCGGCGTGTGGATCTCGCCCGGGCAGACTGCGTTGACCCTTATCTTGTCGGGCGCATAGTCGCGCGCCAGATTCTGGGTGAATGCTGCAACCGCCGCCTTAGTGGTGTTGTAGGCAATGTGATTGGGCGCGGGATAGAGGCCCCATTGCGAGGCCGTGTTCACGATCGCGCCGCCGCCCGCCGCGATCATGTACGGAAGAACGGCGCGGCACAGATGGAACATCGAGTCGAGATTGACTGTGAAGCTAATGTCCCAATCCTCATCCGACAACGAAAGCAGATTGCCACGACGATTGATGCCAGCATTGTTCACGAGGATGTCTACCCGGTTTTGCAAGCCAAATGCCTGCTCCACCAGATCGAAACACGACTCCTTCCTCGATATGTCCGCCATAATCGCCGTCGCATTGCCGCCTTCGCGCTCGATATCGCTGACGACCTGCGCCGCAGCCTCGGCGTTCACATCCGTCACGACGACAAGAGCGCCTTCGCTCGACAGGCGTCTCGCAATAGCCGAACCGATACCCCCGGCCCGATCCGGTGACGATCGCAACCTTCATAGCAATCATCTCCATTTATCGAATGTAGCTTCCGCCGTTGACATCGAGGGTCGCGCCGTTCAGCGACGCCTGGCTCGGCCGCAGAACGAACGCAACCAGTTCAGCCACCTCGGACGGCTCGGCCATTTCACCGATCGGAATGTCCGCGACGGCCGCCGCCTTCCCATGCGCGGCAATAAAATCCACCGCCATGTCCGTGCGCACCCAGCCGGGAGCAATCGCAACCGCCGTTACGCCTTCGGCACCGAAGCTTCGGGCAATCGACTTGGTGAGATTGACGAGCGCCGCCTTGGTGGCGCCATAAGGCATCGCCTCGGCTGCATAACCACGCTGACCGGCGCGGCTGGCGATGTTGACGATACGGCCGCCACCCTTTGCCTGGAAGTGGAGGATCGCCTCTTTGCACAAATCCGCCGCAGCAAAGAAATTTACCTGGAATTCCTTCTGCCATGTGGCGCGCCACGCCGAAACATCGGCGTCGATCCCGACCTCGCTGCGAATGCCCGCATTGTTGACGATAGCGTGAATTCTGCCTGCTGCTTCGAGTGCCTCTCGCCAAAGCTTGAAAGCACCGTCCCCGGCAGAAAGATCCGCCTGAATGAGGAGGCCATTTCCGCCGAGCCTCTCCAGTAGGGCTTCGGCGCCTGCCTGATCACGGCTATAATGGACGACAGGCCTTGCTCCTTCGGCCGAAAGCCGCTCGACGATTGCGGCGCCGATCCGGCCCGTTGCGCCGGTCACAAGAACGGTCTGCCCCGCAAGTGGTAAGTCTCCTGGCATCGTCACCTCCTATCGCAATGAACCGATTTGCGGCCCCCAGGTGTCGGACAGTGCGAAACCGCCCGGAAACGGATCGTCGTCCGACATGCGAAGCTGTTCGCGACCATAAATATAAGCCCGGCCAGTTATACGCGGGAGCACGGCGCGTCGGCCTCCCACTTGCGCCTCGCCGATCGCCTCGACGAAAAACTCTCCGCCAATGATCGAGCGCGAAGTCCTATGATCGCCAATACCGACTTCACCGCGCGCGAAAAGCGTGGCGAGATTTGCAGAACTGCCGGTGCCGCAGGGCGATCGATCGACACGTCCCGGCTGCAGCGTCGTGCAGGTCCTCACCGCGCCGTCCGCGTCGTGTCCGCGGAACATCACGTAGGCGATCTGATCGACACCAGCGAGGATCGGATGGGCGACTTCGACTTGCTCGGATAGTAACGTCTTCAGTTCGATGCCTGCTTCGGCAAGGGCGCGGGCGTTTTCTGGAGCGATATCAAGACCGAGCTGGTCGGCATCGACGAGCGCATAATAGACGCCGCCAAATGCGATATCCGTCCGGATGCGGCCCCATTTCGGCGTGTCGATTTCCTTGTCCAATGCTTCCGCGAAGCTCGGCACGTTGTCCAAGCTGACCGAGATGCATCTGCCATCGCGGCATGTAGCGCGCGCAACGATCAGTCCGGCTGGCGTGTCGAGGCGAACGACCGTCTCGGGTTCGAGCATCCGCACTTGCCCGCTTTCCAACAGTGCCGTCACCACGCAGATGCAGTTGCTTCCGGACATCGGATGTGCGCGATCGGCCTGCAGGACAATGAAGCCGGCGTCCGCGTCAGGCCGCGTCGGTGCGATGAGAAGGTTCACCGACATTGCCGCATTGGCCCGCGGTTCGAACGTCACGAACCGCCGAAGGCTGTCGTCGGCCGTGTTGATGTGGTTCATCTTGTCGAGCATTGTCGCGCCTGGAATTTCCGGCGCACCGCCGACGATGACTTTCCCGATCTCTCCCTGGCAATGAACCTGAAGAAGATCGAGCGTGCGATCCCAGTTCATTCAGCAGCCTCCGGCTTGATGTACCAGCCCCAGGGATCTTCGCTGACGTATTTCGTGATCTGCTTGGTTTCGAGATAATTGTCGAGCCCCCAGCGGCCGAGTTCACGACCGATTCCGGATTCCTTGTAACCGCCCCAAGGCGCTTCCGTGAATGTGGGCTGCGAGCAGTTGATCCAGACAATGCCGGCCCGGAACGCCGCGGCAACGCGCTCGGCGCGCGCATCGTCCTTCGACATCACCGCTGCGGCGAGGCCGAAGCGGGAATCATTGGCAAGCTCGATCGCCTCTTCCTCGGTCTCGAAGGGGCGCACGCAGACGACCGGCCCGAAGATCTCCTCGACCCAGGCATCGCAGTCGAGGGGAACGTCCGTCAGCACGGTTGGGCAGAGATAATAGCCCTTGTCGAACCCTGCCGGCCGATCGCCGCCACAAGCGACCGTCGCGCCGGCGTTGCGTGCTGCTCCTATGGCTGCAAGAACCTGGTGGTATTGCCGTTTCGAGACCAGCGGCCCCAGCAGCACGCCCTCCTCCAGGCCGTTGCCGATCTTGATCCTGTTCGTTTCCTCAATCAGACGCGCAAGAAAGCGCTCGTAAATCGTTTGCTGCACGAGAACGCGGGACGTCGCGGAGCAGACCTGTCCCTGGTTCCAGAAGATGCCAAACATGACCCATTCGACGGCCTCGTCGATTTCTGCATCTTCGAACACGACGAATGGCGACTTGCCGCCGAGTTCGAGGCTCACCCGTTTGATGTCGCGGGCCGCCGCAGCCATGATTTTCGAGCCGACCGGCCCCGATCCCGTGAACGCCAGCTTGTCGACGCCCTTATGGTCGATGATGGCCTGTCCCGCGACGGATCCGGAACCGGTGAGAATGTTGAGGACGCCTGGAGGTAGCCCGGCCTCGTCCGCGATGGCGGCTAGCTCCAATGCCGTGAGCGAGGTCAGTTCCGCGGGTTTGAGGACAATGGTGCATCCTGCGGCAAGTGCGGGCGCGACCTTCCAGGCCGCCATCAGCAAGGGATAATTCCAGGGAATGATCGCACCCGCGACGCCGATAGGTTCTTTCACTGCCTTCGATGTGAAGCGATCATCCGCAAGGGCAATCGTCTCCTCCGGATTATTGTCGAGTTGCTCTGCCAGTCCTGCATAGAAATCGAAGCAGCCAGCCGCATCGGCAATGTCCCAGTCGGCCTCGGGGAAGGGTTTGCCGTTATCGAGGACCTCCAGGCGGGCGATCTCAGCCTGACGGGCGCGAATGCCGGTGGCAATCGCCCTGAGATATCGCGCGCGTTGGACACCGGAGAGCTTCGGCCATCCGTCCTTGTCGAAGGCACGGCGAGCGGCCTTCACAGCGACGTCGACATCCTCGGCCGTTGCCGCGGCGATCGTCTGTATGACCTCTTCGGTGGCCGGGTTGATGACGTCGCATGTGCCGCCCTTGATCGGCTTCATCCATTGTCCGTCGATATAGAGTTCGCTTCGCATGTTCTTCCCTCTTTGCTTGCCGCGCTTGGTTCAAAATCGGTCGACGCGATAGGGTTTCATGTCCACGGGCGGTTCGACGCCCGTAATGAGGTCGGCCATCAACCGCCCGGTCGTTGCTGCATAGGTCAAACCGAGATGTCCGTGGCCCGTGGCGTACCAGACGTTCCGGCGCTTGGCCGACCGCCCCATGACTGGAACCGTGTCGGGCAGAGCCGGGCGATGGCCCATCCATTCACTCGTCTGCTCGGCTCTCAGCTCCGGCAGCGCCTCCTTGGCGCGTTTGACCAGCACCTTCGCGCGGCGATAGTCCGGCGGCGCATCGAGGCCTGCCATCTCCACCGTGCCGCCAACGCGGATGCCGTCGGCGGTCGGCGTCACCATGAAGGCCCGCGCCGGCCAGATGATCGAGTGACGCATGGAAATGTGCGGCGCCATGATCTGGGTGTGATAACCCCGCTCCGTCTCCAGCGGGATCGGCTCGTTCAGTATGGCGGACAGGCGCCCGGTGAAAGCGCCGGCGGCGAGTACGAAGCTGCCCGCTTCGATCCTGCGGCCGTCTTTGGTCCGCAGCGCCGTAACGCCAGCATCTGCCTGCTCGAAACTCGCGACCTCGCCCCGTTCGATGCGCCCTCCCAGCGCTTGGAATTTTTCCGACAAAGCAACGACCAGTTTGTAAGGATCGGCAATCGAGCGGTTGTCGGGAAAAAGCACGGCCTTGCCGATCTTCGTCGTCAGCGCCGGTTCGAGATCGCGGATGGCATTGCCGCCGAGGATTTCATGACGGAAACCGAAACGTTCGAGAATCTCGATATGCTCGCGATCGGCACGGAACTCCGCCTCGTCTGTGTAGAGGCTGAGGCAACCCTCGGCGCTCAGCATGTGCTGAAGGCCGGCTGTCCCGAGAAGCGCCTCCAGATCCTCGTGGACGCGCATGCACAGCGTTGCCCCGGCTTTCTCAAGCTCTCTTAATTTCGATGGGCGGCTTGCAGCTATGAAGCGCAGAAACCAAGGGCTCAGTCGCGGCAAATAATGGGGCCTGATGCGAACGGGCCCTTCCGGATCAAGAAGCCATTTTGGCATCTGCGCCCAGGTACCGGGACGCGAAGCCGGCATGAATTCGGTTACCGCGATGCTCGCCATGTTGCCATAGGAGGCACCCTGCCCCGGCGCGCTCCTATCGATAAGCACGACGGATTGGCCGCGGCGCTGCAACTCGTAAGCAAGGCTGGTTCCGATTATGCCGGCGCCGACTACAACGATTGGAGCCACTTCACTTCCTCGAAAATTTGTATCGAGGCTCACCGCTCCTCGATACACGATCTGCTCACCAATTCAGGATGGGCTGCATGGCGACCCTGAACTCAGCCTTTTCTTCGGCGTTCAGTTCACCGAGCGGGGCGCGGCAGTTGCCGACGGGCAGGCCTTGAAGTTCGCAGCCATACTTGACCTTCTGCACGAACTTGCCGCTCTCGAGGATATTCATGGCGCGATAGAGCACGATCATCTTCTCGCGTGCGGCGGCAAGATCACCCGAGCGGAAGGTTCGATCGAGATCGACACAGGCCTTTGCCATGCAGTTGGCGGGTCCGCAGATCCAGGCATCCGCGCCCCAGAACATGAAATCGAGGGCGATATCATCCGATCCGGAGATCAGGTCGATACGACCCTTGTACCGGGAATGAATGTCGATTGCGCGCTGGAGGGAACCGGAGCTTTCCTTGATGCCGAGCACACGAGGATCGTCCGCAAGCGCATCGAGGATGTCGAAACCGATCTCGACGCCGTCCTTGTACGGATAGCTGTAAAGCACGAGGTTGATATCGGTGGCGTCGAGCACCCTACGATAATGCGCGAGCAGTTCGTCCTGTGTCGGGCGTGTGTAGAAGGGCGTCGCCAGCAAAACGGTGTCGTAGCCGATCTCCTTGGCCCGCAGCGTGTTTTCAATGACCTCACGGCTCGCAGACGCGTTCGTACCGGCAATCAGGGCTTCGCCTTCCCTCGCAAAGTCCTTGACGAACCTCAATACGTCGTCACGCTCCTCGTTCGACAGCGCGGAATATTCACCCGTCGAGCCCATGGGAACCCATCCGGTCACTCCGGCAGCGCGCAGTGCAGTGAGATGTCGCTCGAAGGCCTTGAAATCGACCCTACCGTTCGCATCGAAGGGGGTGATGAGCGCAGGCATGACGCCGGACAATTTCATGGAAGTCTCCCTGTAGATGAAGCGATTGCGTTTAGATGGCGAGTTTCTTCAATATGCGCGTCTCGATGAGGGAGACGGCTCTTGTTAGCGGAAAGGCGATGACGAAATAGATCAGGGCGACGACGGTCAGCACCTCGACAGGCCTTGCCGTGTTGTTCGAGATGTTCTGACCGACGAACATGAGGTCCGCCATCCCGACGGCGGACACCAGCGCGCTCTCCTTGAAGAGGCTCACGCAGTTCGACAGCAGCGTCGGGATCGCGCGCAAGACGGCCTGCGGCAGAACGACATTGATGACCTGGACATTTCGGGGAAGCCCGAGCGCAACGCAGGCATCCAGTTGCTCAGGCCCGATCGATTTCAGGCTGGCGCGGAAGGTCTCGCTGGTGATCGCACCCATGTAGAGGGTCAGCGCTATGATGCCCGAGGTAAGGTTCGATAGCTCGACGCCCAGTAGCAGAGGCAGGCAAAAAAAGATCCAGAAGAGCTGGATGAGCACCGGCGTGCCACGAAAAAATTCGACATAAACGCTGGAGACAGCCCGCAGCGCCATATTGCGGGAGGTTCTGGCGAGCCCCACCAGAAAGCCGAGAGAACATCCGAGCACGATGCAGATCACGGTCAGTTGGATCGTCATCCAAAGGCCGAGCAAAAGTGCGTGCTCGAAGCGGAGAAGGATCGAGAAGTCGAGTGTCATCCTGGCCTCCTAGCTGACGAGAAGCTGCCGGCGGCGTTCAAGGAAGCCGACGATCTGCGTGATCGGAAAGGACACGGCGAAATAGATCAGCGCCACGACCGTGAATGTTTCGATCGGCCGGTACGTTTCGGTCGCAAGCGTCTTTCCCTGGTACATCAGGTCCTGGATCGCCACGATCGCGACCAGCGCGCTCTGCTGGAAAATGACGATGCCGTTCGTCAGCAGGACGGGGATAGAGGCGCGGAATGCGGTCGGAAAGATGATGTAGAGCACCCGCTGCAATGGTGAGAGCCCAAGCGCGATACCGGCGTCGAGTTGCTCTCGCGGAACCGCCTGGATCGCTGCCCGATAAGCTTCGGCGTTGAACGCCATGAGGTTCAGTCCGAGCGCCAGCACACCCATCGTGATCGGGTCGAGAAAGACGTCGAAAATCATCGGCACGCAGTAGAATATCCAGACGATCTGAACGATGGCAGGCGTGCAGCGGAAAAACTCGACGAACAGCATGAACGGCAGCCGGACAAGCCTGTATGGGCTCATGATCAGAAGGGCGAGCACAAAGCCGAAGACGATGCCGATGACGTTGGCCGCCGCGGTCAACTCCAGGGAAACCCACAATCCCTGCAGCAAAGGCGCGATCGATACAGCGTTGAAGTCGAACGTGTAGTTCACGCGACCGCCCCCTGCTGCTTGATGTGGAAAACACGGTCGATGAATTCCTTGGTGCGCTCTTCCCTGGGGGAGCCAAGCACCTGTTCCGGAGGGCCGTCCTCGACGACGATACCGCCGGCACAAAAGATCACGCGCGAGGCGATGTTCTTCGCAAACCACATGTCATGGGTCACGATCATCATCGGCATATTCTGGGACGCCAGTTGAAGGATCACCTGCTCGACCTCGCTGACAAGCTCGGGATCAAGCGCCGACGTGACCTCGTCGAAGAGCATCAGCTTAGGATCCAGCATCAGCGCACGGGCGATGGCGACGCGCTGCTTCTGACCTCCGGAGAGTTGGGCGGGATAGGCCTTGGCTTTTGCTCCAAGGCCAAAGCGTTCAAGCAGAGCCTGGGCACGGCTCATCGCCTGCGCCTTGGCTTCGCCGCGCACCTTGCAGGGCGCGAGCACGAGGTTCTGAATCACGTTCAAATGCGGAAAGAGCGTGTAGTGCTGAAAGACCATCCCGATCGATCGGCGGACTTCCGTATCGATGAGGGTCTTTTTCCCGAGGCCCTCGGACGAAATATAGGCCTTCCCATCGAAGCTGATCAATCCGCTGTCTACCTGCTCCAGGCCCATCATCACCCGCAGCAGCGTACTCTTGCCACCGCCGCTCGGCCCGATGACAACGACACGTTCGCCAGGTTTCATTTCGATGTCGATGCCTTTCAGCACCTGGATAACACCGTTGCCATAGCTCTTGTGGAGCGCCTGCATTTTCACGAGGGGAAGGTTGAAGGAGGTGGTCATGGCCGATCTCGGTTTGTCTGAACAGCGAGAGAGTGCGTCGGCGGCGAAACGCCGACACAGGGCGGGACTTATTTTGCCCCCTTGAGGACTTCGTCGACGGCCTTGTGGATCAGTTCGTCGACATGGCCGGTGGCAACCTTCTCTTCGAGGAAGATGTTCACGACCTCGACGTCCGCGGCCGACAGGTTATGCGGCAGGCCAAAGGATACCCCTTGCTTGGCAAGCGCAGGCTTCGGGTTCAGGGCCACGGCCCAATCGGGATTTGCCTGGGTCAGAAGCTGGTTGGTGTCGGAGGCGTCGACCAGAATGTCGGCCCGCTTCGAGGTAAGGGCAAGGCGCGTCTCATCATTGCCCGGAAGGCGCATGATGGTGGCATTCTTCACTGCGCCGGAGATTGCCTTGTCCTGAGCCGTCCCGGACATGACGGCGATCGTCACGCCGGCCTTGTCGAGGTCGGCAACCGAAGCTGCAGTCGCCGGAATCTTTGGGTTGTTCTTATTGTAGGCGAGCGAGATCTGATACTCCATCGCTGGGATCGAGAACTGGACGGCCATAGCACGGGCCGGCGTCCGGTTCAGCGCCAGCGAGACATCCCATTTTCCGGCTTGAAGACCGGCAACGATATTGTCCCAGGTCGTATCCACGAATTGCGGCTTCACCTTGAGAACGTCGGCGAATTCCTTGCAGAGATCGGCAAAGAAACCGGAATATTCACCGGTTGCCGGATCGCGCATGACGTAAGGCGGCGCGACGGCCGCGCCACACCTCAAAACGCCCGCCTTCTGCACACCCTGCCAATAGCCGTCGGCGGTCTGGGCATAAGCGGTGGTCGCAGAAAGACCTCCCATCAGGGCGAGCGCGGGCAACGCCCGCAAGGCGGACGTGATCAACTTCGAAAGCATCGGCATTCCTCTTTTGCTGTGCGCGAAGCGCGGTTCCACTCGTCGGCTGGAGCCGTTTCTTTTCTATTGCTGTCGGCTACGTGTCGACTAGCAAATTTATGTCAACAGCGTGTCGACAAAGTCAAGCGAAAATTTTACATTGCCGACACCCTGCTTTTCTGGCCCAATGCAGTATCTGCGAATGAAAGGGACCTAAGTGTCTGACGAGACTGAAGTGAAACGCATCCGGGGAACCGGTTGGAAAAGCGTCTACGACACGCTGCGAAACGAGATCCTCGCTCTGACCTTGCCGCCGGGTCAGCTCCTCGATGAGATGAGCTTGGCGGAGCGCTTCGACATGTCGCGATCCCCGGTACGAGAAGCCTTGATCCGCTTGGGGGCCGAAGAGCTGGTCGTGACGCTTTCCAATCGCAGCACGATCGTTGCGCCGATCGAGGTGGCGACCTTTCCGAAATATGTGGAAGCGCTCGACATTGCCCAGAGGATGAACACTCGCCTGGCGGCGGCACTGCGAACCGATACCGATCTCAAGCTCATTGCCAAACGGGAAAAGGCATTTGCGGCCGCGGTCAAAACCGGAAATCACCTGGCGATGTCGGAGGCGAACAAGGAGTTCCACATGGCAATCGCCTATGCCGGCAAGAACCAGTATCTGGCCTCCTTCTATGACAAGCTCCTGTCCCAGGGTCAGCGCATGCTCCACCTGCATTTCGAATATCTGGAGCGCACACACGAGGGCTATCTCCTCACGGACGAGCACAGCCTGATGCTGGAGGCGATCCGGGATAAGAACGTCGAGCTGGCCGATGAACTCGCCCATGCGCATACCCGGCAATTCCAGGACAACTTCATCAATTTCATGCGCGAGAACTACACGACCGACGTCCCGCTCGGACCCGCGCGAGCCGCGGAGTAAGTGGCGAAGATGAAAGCAATTGGCTTTGTCGGAACGGGCGCGATCACCGAGGCCATGGTTGAGGGCCTATTGGCTGAGCCGGCGTATGTGTCCGAGATCCATGTCTCGCCTCGCAATGCGGAGACCGCAGCAGGGCTTGCCGCCAAGTTCGACGGCGTGACTGTGGCGGCTGACAACCAGACCGTCGTCGATCACAGCGACGTCGTCCTCCTTGCCATACGCCCGCAGATTGCCGAGGACGTCATCCGTAGGCTGCGTTTCAGAAATGGGCAACGCATTGTCAGCGTTGTCGCCACGCTGGAGCGCCAAAGCGTGCTCAACTGGATCGGCGCCGATGTCGACCTGGTGCAGGCGATCCCTTTACCGTTCGTCGCAGATCGCCAGGGCGTGACCGCCATCTACCCTCCCGATCCGGACATAGCGGACCTTTTCGATGCGCTTGGCACCGCCGTTCAATGCGAATCCCGCAAGGAATACGACCTCCTTGCCGCTGCCAGCGCCACGATGTCGACCTTCTTCGGGGTAATGGAATTCACAACCGAGTGGCTTGAAAAGAATGGGCTCGATCGATCGAAGGGGCAGGCCTATATCGCGCCGCTGTTTGCCAGCTTGGCGCAAAGAGCCAATGAGCCTGACGTCATGTCATTCAATTCTTTAACTTCCGAATTTGCCACCAAAGGCGGCCTGAACGAGCAGGTTCTCTCGGATTTCGAGGAGAATGGCGGGCGGCAGGCGCTGACGGCCGCACTCGACCGGGTACTCGCCCGCATCGAAGGTCGCAACTAGAAGGTCGGCGGCGTGCAGGCGCTGATGACCTCGCAAGGCACTGGTCCTACGCACCGGAAGCGATGCGGGCGCCGGCTTTCGAAATAATAGGCATCGCCAGGCCCGAGGATTCGCCGCTCGTCGTCGACCGTAACCTCGAGCCTTCCCGAGAGCACGATCCCGCCTTCCTCTCCGTCATGGACGAGAGGCACCTTTCCGGTATCGGCGCCAGGCTGGTAACACTCCCGAAGGATCTGCAGACTGCGTCCGAACAGGTTCTCTCCAACCTGCCTATACGAGATGGCGCCCTTGCCGATCTCAATCAATTCTTCCGCGGCATAGAATGCCTTCTTGGGACGCTCCGGCTCAAACGCGAAAAACTCCGCAAGGCCAATCGGGATACCATCCAGAATCCGTTTCAGCGCGCCTACCGACGGGTTAGAGGCGTTCGATTCGATGAGAGAGATCGTCGAATTCGGAACGCCTGTGCGCTTGGCAAGCTCGCGTTGCGAAAGGTTATGCGCAAGACGCAGATGACGGAGACGGTTGCCGATATCGACAGACATGATAAGTGCGTTCGTGTTGTTCAGAATAGATAAAACTGTATCTACCTGATCCATAAATTTCAATGGGTTATTGACATAAAGAAAAGGACTTGTTTGAAGAAAAGAAATCGCCGATCTAATTGCCATCCACAAGGAGGAGGCAATCATGGACCAGGTCAGCAAGCCGAACACCCTCGTTCTCGACAATTTCTGGATGCCGTTTACCGCCAACCGGCAGTTCAAGGCCGCACCGCGCCTGTTGGCCGCCGCTGACGGCATGTACTACACCGACGTCGATGGGAAGCAGGTTCTCGACGGCACCGCCGGCCTCTGGTGCGTCAATGCCGGTCACGGCCGCAAGAAGATTGCGCAAGCCGTCGAGCGACAGCTCGCCACCTTGGACTACGCACCGACCTTTCAGATGGGCCACCCCATCGCTTTCGACTTCGCCGAAAAGCTCGCCGCAAATGCGCCGGGCGGCGAGGCGAAACTCGACCGCGTGTTCTTCACCGGTTCCGGTTCCGAATCCGTCGATACGGCTCTTAAGATCGCCATCGCCTACCAGCGCGCCATCGGTCAGGGCACCCGCACGCGGATCATCGGACGCGAAAAGGGCTACCACGGTGTCGGCTTCGGCGGCATCTCGGTCGGCGGCCTCGTCAACAATCGCCGCGTCTTCCCGCAGATTCCGGCTGATCATATGCGCCACACGCTCGATATCGAGCGCAATGCTTTTTCGAAAGGTCTCCCACAGCATGGCATCGAGCTTGCCGATGATCTGGAACGGCTCGTCGCCTTGCATGGCGCCGAAACCATAGCAGCGGTCATCGTCGAACCGATGTCCGGATCGGCGGGTGTGGTCCTCCCGCCGAAGGGCTATCTGGAAAAACTCCGCGCCACGGCGGACAAGCATGGAATCCTGCTGATCTTCGACGAGGTCATCACCGGTTTCGGGCGTCTCGGAACACCCTTTGCGACCGACTATTTCGGCGTTGTGCCCGATCTCGTCACCACCGCCAAGGGCATTACAAACGGCACGATCCCGATGGGCGCGGTCTTTGCCAGCCGCAAGGTCTATGATGGACTTATGGTCGGACCGGAAAATGCGATCGAGCTCTTCCATGGCTACACCTATTCCGGCCATCCCGTCGCCTGCGCCGCCGGTCTCGCCACCCTCGAAATTTACCAGGAGGAAGGCCTGCTGACCCGCGCATCCGAACTTGCCGAATACTGGCAGGAGGCCCTCCATTCGCTGAGAGGTACGTCTAATGTGGTCGACATCCGCAATCTCGGCTTGGTTGGTGCGGTCGAACTGGCGCCGAGAGCGGCAGCGCCAGGAACCCGGGCCTACGACGTCTTCGTCGACTGCTTCAAAAACGGCCTGCTGATCCGCGTCACCGGCGATATCATTGCGCTCTCGCCACCTCTCATCATCGAAAAAGATCAGATAGATACGATCATTTCGATCCTGGGTGACGCGCTCAAACGCGCCGCTTAAACTTGGCGTGGCGGCAGACCTGGCCAAGAGCCAGGCCTGCCGCGTTCGGCGAAACGGTGAAGCTGTTTTTTCAGCAAAAGTCTATGGCGCAGCATGTGGATGGCATCGCGCCCCACAAGTCGGACGTACAATCCGCGAATTCAAGCAGGTCACAAGGTCTGCGGCGCACCGCCTAACTTAAAACGTTTCTTGATCCGGTCGACCGGCGTTCCATCCGAAAGGGGAACCTGGAGGAGCCTGTCATAATCCTCAAAACCCATTCTCGTGTAATAGGCAAGGCCGCCGACATTATCGGCCCGTATGGTCGCGTTGATAAATTCGAATCCGAGCTCTTCGGCTGCTGCCCGGGTGGCGGGAAAAAGAGCGCTTCCGACACCAGGTATTTTTGGATTGACGCGGGCAAATGTCGCGATATCCGCAAAACCCTTCGGCGGATCACCGTAAAGGCTCAAGGACTGAAAACCCGCAAGCAACCGATCGTGTTCGGCGACATGACAGGCAAGGATAACCTCGCCATCGATGAACCAATCCGCGAACTCGGCAGCCGAAAGCGGCGTCTCAAGCGCAGTTGTGCCGCGGATGCGGATGATCTCATTCAGCAGGTCGCACAATTCCTCCGCGTCGGCGGTTACAGCTCTTCGAACGTGCATGTTTCGGTGTCCTCGTCTCGGGGCGACACCGTACCGATGACCTTGGAAGGGCGCAAGCGGGGCTTCGCCTAGGGCGACTCCACACAGGATGGGCGGCGTCACGCTTTGTCGGCGACGCCGCCCTCCGGCCGACCTATCATCGGCTGATCGTTGCCTGAAGAGCGTCAATCGAGGATTGGATCCCGGCATTCGTGGACATGGTGAAGTCCTCCATTTCAAGGCTTACCCCACCCGTTGCAGCCGACCATGCGGACAATCGAGAAGAACTCCTTCCACCACTGCAGGTCATGCCCTGCACCGACGGCAACATAGAGCAGATCCTAATCCAGCTCCCCGACCGCCAGATCGTGGTTGAAAAGGTCGAGATCTATAAATTGCAGGAGGCAGCCGCGATCCGGGAGCGCACATTGCGCGAGAAGGAGGCGCTCGCCGAACAGCAGGCCAAGATCACGACATCAGCACTCACTATTGAGATCAGCGAGAACGAGGGCAAGGCGCAACTTGCCCGCACCGCCAGCAGGCAGAAACCATTCAGGTCGCCGCCTTCGGCGGGCCGGACTATCAGCTCAACTCGCAGGTCCTCATGCGCTTTGCCGAGGCGATCGAGAACGGCAGGCTGCCGCTCGTGCCGCAGATCCAGGTGCGCGGTGCCGGCGGCGAAAAGGGTGCCACTAATGGCCTTGTGGAAATGATGCTGACGATGCTGGTCGCCGACCGGTTCGGACGGCAGAGTTCGCCGGCTGCGGTGCCAGCGCCGATCGAGCAGGATTGATGGTGGATGGGCCGGCTACGCCGGCCCATTTCGCATTCTGTCGGCTCCATGAGATCGGAGTCTCCTCAATGTTTATGGCGATGAGAATTGTTAAGGCGGCATGACAGCGGCAATGGACAGACTCGCCTGACGAGGCGCCGAGTTCCGTCTTTCTCGCGCAGATAACAGGCATCTCGCCGCGTTTGTCGTCCGACAAATACATCCAGTATTTGCCGGGCGTCTCAGCGAAGTTTTCTGAACGTATCAATTTTGTTTCCGGCCTCACAAATGTGCTTTCCGGTGATTGCCTCTCATTCGCACCTACGTATTTTGCGCAGCGTAAGTGATTGGTCTCTCGCCACGAAATTTAGATTTATGGAGTCATTGATGAAATCTTTATCATTATTGTCGCGCCGAACGGCGGTCGCATTTTGCGTTGGAATGGCGGTTGCTACGAGTGCCATGATTGTCCTGCAGCCGAGCCATGCCGAAGCCCAATGGGGCTCCAATCAGCCTTATATGCAGTCGGCACTCAATTCGCTGCTTGCTGCGAAATCATCGCTGCAGAAAGGAGCGACCAATAAGGGGGGTCATCGCGTCAACGCGCTTAGCCTGGTCAGTCAAGCGATCGTCGAGGTACAAGCCGGCATGGCTACCGCCAACTGATCCGCTTGCCGGAAGCTCATTTCAAAGGCGCCCGCACGGGCGCCTTTTTCGTTCGTTTTTCCGAATTATTGCGTATGGCAGTTAGTCGATCTGCCGGCTAGCTCCAACTGCGCGTCATTACCTTTGATCCAGAACAGCACGTTGCCATCAGTGTAGCGCGCACCTGAACCGGACATCGCCTGCGGCAAGCGGAAGCTGTTTCCGCCAGTCGTGATCAGGGCCTCTTTGGTCGAATTCATGAAGCTTGCGGTCAACGTTGTGCCGTCGTCGCAGCGATAGACGATACCGACATGGTCCTGCGCGAAAGCGCAGGCCGCACTCGACAAGAATATTGCAGTTAGCGGCCCAAACAGAGCCATGCCGATCCTACTCACGCCAATCTCCTTCTCCTTGCGTTAGGAAGCGCGGACGCTAGCGGAAGCGGGAAACGGCGGCTTTGCCGTATATCCCATCGCGCCTTGCACACCGTCTCATATCTTGAGGCGAGCGGCTACCGCCGGCGTTCGGTACGAAGCGCCGAATGTTGCGGCATGGCGCCGGTAAGCTGGGCCACCCAGCGGGCCGATTCCGCGTCGGGGCGCGGCTCGGCCGGGTGATTGTCGGGAGGGGCATTGGCGCTCCGCAATGAACGCTCGCGCGCTTCCCCTGGTGTGATGCCAAACTCGCGACGAAAGGCCCGGATGAAGGTTGCATCCGAGCTGAACTGGCATTCGATGGCAACGTCAATAATTCGCCAGGGGCGGAATGCCGGAGAAACGAGGATGGCGAAGGCGCGGTGAAGCCTGCGCTGCTGAATGTAGCTTGCGGGGCTCTGCGGCGCAAACAGGCGATAGAGGCTCGCACGCGACAGCGCGAAGCGACGGCAGAGATTGGCGACGTCGAGCGTATCTGCGCCGAGATTCTCCTCGATATGCCGTTTGATCCGGGTGCGCAGCGCTTCCTGAGATAGGCGTGGCAGGACGTCTGCGCTGTCGGCGTGCCACTCCATGCCGCCGGCTGCGAGCTGCGTCAGTGATTGCGCCGCCGCTTGGCGCTCCATCTGCGTAAGTTGCGTCGCGTAACGCCTCAGCGCCAGCATATGCTCGCCGATCAGCACGCCAAACGCTGTCTCGCGCCTTGCAACGACGATCGTCGGAATGTTTTCGATTGCAGCAAAAAGGGGCGCCAGCAAAGGGCGAGGAAGCATGAAGCTCAAGACCTGAACCACGCCGTCATCACCCGGAATCTCGCGCGTCAGATGGGGTTTGCTCATATTGATCAGCGAGACATCGCCCGCCCGCTGCAGGAAGGTGCGCTCGCCGACGATGAATTCAGCGCCGCCGCCGAGATACATGACGAGTTGAAAGTGGTCGAGGCCGCGAGCGATATGCTCGGGCGTCCTATTATAGCGCAAGGCGCTCGATCGGCTTTCCAGCAGCAACGCGCTGCCAAGATGCAGCGTGGTCGCCACGAACCGGAAATTCTCCGCCTCACCCAGCATCGTTGCGTCGCAGATGTCGACGATCAGCTCGCATAGTCGCTCGAAGCCCTGCTGCGGCGAGCCGAAAGCGGCCGCATCAAACAACAACGGCTGCCCGTCTGCGCCGGGCGCGGCTTCAACGTTCATTTCGCTTCTCGGGGTCTGGGTGGTAACGAAATAGAAAGGCTACGCAACGATTTTCCAGAGACTTGGCTGTCGTGGAAAGAACATGGATTTGGGCGATAGGCAAGGCACTTTTACACAAGCGGCGCGCTTGCCGCCTTCAGACTTCTAGGAAGTGTGGACAGTTATCTGATCCATAGGACGATTGCTGCGATAGTGACGACCGCGAGGTAGTTTTCGGCGGTTTTCTCGAAGCGTGTAGCGACCCTTCGGAACTGCTTGAGTCTCGAGAAGCAGCATTCGATCAGGTGGCGCTGGGCATAGAGGTGCTTGTCCAGCGGGTATTTTTGCGCGCGGGAAGGATTGTTGGGGATCACCGCCACAGCGCCTTTATCAGCGATGGCATGGCGCAGG
>NZ_JARWGH010000021.1:0-80827 GCF_036528765.1 Rhizobium sp. BR 362
TTCCTATCTTCAATTGTCAAATAACAGACCAGAAAACCCGGTCGAATATCCTTCCCGCAAGCCCAAGCACCTAAGCCCAGAACCATCAATCAGCATCGCAGCCAATCCAGGAAACTCTAGAGCGAGAGACTTCGTCGCCAGCAGCGCCGCCGCCCTCGTCAGTGATCGGGCTTATAGACCCCAGCCCCGAGCATAGTCAACTGCCCAACTGTAAAAATTCTGACATTTTTTTATCTGATTGATTTTACTGGGGGATTTTCGCTGTGCCTGGGAAAAGCGTTTTACCCCTCCGTAAAGTCGGCAAAAAATTTTGTCCGACTGGTCAAAATTTTCGGTTTTCGGCGAAGGTAAGCCATTGCGGACCGACAGGGAAAATCGCGTTTCTGGGCGGCGAGGCGAATTCATGGTTAATGGATCCTTGCAGCCAAGGGCGCTCCTTTAAGCCTTTTTATCTAAGCGAGGTCTCATAAAAACCAATATTTTACATGAGATTTCTGTTATAAAAGAAGGTGGGAGGACACCATGGAAACAACAAGACCAGAGAGCATCGTCGAAGTCAGCGTCGACAGCGCCACCGGACGGAGGGCGCTCGGCATCATGAATATGCGCCAGGCATTGGATTTGCCTGACCTGCCGAGCTTCACCTATACCCATCCGGACCCGCAAAAGGCCGCCGCAGGCATCGTCGTTAGCCGGGAGGAACTGAAGCGCTTCCTCACCCGCCATTGAGCGGTAACGCGATAGATGGCACAGATCGCGCACTTGCGCGCGAGCCCTTTGTTGTGTCCTGACTTCAGGCGGCCACCCGACTGCTTGTGGCAAGCGGCAGAAGCACGATGGCATTGAGCCCGCCGCCATCACGATCCTCCAGGCAAAGCGCGCCGTTGTGCGCATCAAGGATCTGCCGGACGATCGTCAATCCCAACCCACTCCCGCCAAGATCGCGATTGCGCGATTCCTCCAGACGAACGAAGGGTTCAAGCACATCCCTGCGCCGCTCCCTCGGAATACCCGGGCCACGATCACCGACGATAATGGCGGCATGATCACCGCGGCGCTCGATGCTGATATCGGCCCTGCCGCCATAACGCAGCGCATTGTCGATCAGATTGTCCAGCACCCGGGCCAGCGCCGTCTGTGGGGTCGTCACCGCCAATTCTCTTCCGAGCGGTGAAAGCGAGACAAGATCCGGTCCGTCCTGCCGCTCGGCGACAACAGCGCAAACAGCCACATTCAGATCGGCGATATCCCTTCCTCCCGAAACGACGGTGCTGCGGGCAAGTCCCAGCGCCTCTTCGACGAGGCGCTGCATGGCCTCGATATCGGCGATCGCCCGCTCGCGATGCGGCGTCTCCGGCATCATCTCCATGCGCAGGCGGAAACGGGTGAGATAGGTTCTAAGATCATGGGAGATCGCGCCGAGTATGAGGGTACGGTTGTTGATCAACGCGGCAATGCGCAATTGCATGCCGTTGATGGCGCGGATCAGCAGGCGCAACTCGCAGGCGCCCCGCTCGGGAATTTCGATGGGCTGCAGGCCCTTTCCGATGGAATTGACCGTGCGCGAAAGCCGCGTCAGCGGCCGCGTCTCGCGCGCGACGGCGACGACGGCGATCACCGCCACCAGCACGCCTAAAAGTCCGGCCATGAAACCCACCGGCACGCCGCGCAACCGCACCGTCGGCGTATCGGCCAAGCTGAAGACGGCGAGCTTGCCGCCGGCAACGCCGATCGACACTTCGATGATCCGGTCGGGAGCACCGACGGAAAACCAGCCTTGCGGCCGTTCGGGAAGCGAACGCAAGCCGAAATAGCGATCGCCGAGCGCCATGTTGGCAAGCTCGCGGGCCAATTTACGGCCAAGGGTGGGATCGGCCGCATCATTTTGCGCGGGCACCGCGGCATCGACCAGGCGCAGATCAAGACCCGTGGCGTTCAGCGCCCGCACGGCCTGCTCCTGCGCCTCCGGCGGAATGGCATCGAGGAGGCGAACCGCCGACTTGACCTGCATCGCCGGCGATAGCTGGTGACTGAGCGGTGAATCCGGTTTCAAACTGGCGGCAACGAAGGCGGCAAGCTGGATGATGAACAGCGCCACGGCGACGATCATGATGATGCGGGAAACAAGGCCGAGTTTCAGCATGGTTCAGACATCCCTCACATCGACGGTCAGGAGGTAGCCGGCATTGCGAACGGTGGTGATGACCTGCGCGCCATCGGGTAGATAATGCGCAAGCTTGGTGCGCAGGCGCGAGACGGTCACGTCGATGGTGCGGTCGAAGGGATCGGCACCGCGGCCGCGCGTCCAGTCGAGCAATTGGTCGCGCGACAGCACCCGGCGCGGTCGCTCCAGGAAGCAAACGAGCAGATCGAACTCCGCGGTCGTGAGGCGCACCGGACCCTCACCTTCGATCTCGATGGCCCTGCCGTCGAGATCGACGATCAGGCCCGCAAAACTCTTGCGCCTCCGCGGACCGCAGCCTTCCTCCGGACGTTCGGGACCGGAGCGACGCAGGATGGCGCGGATGCGCGCCAGGAGCTCGCGCGGGTTGAAAGGTTTGCCGAGATAGTCGTCGGCGCCCATTTCAAGGCCGAGGATGCGGTCGATATCGTCGGACTTCGCCGTCAGCATCAGGATCGGCACCTGACTGCGCGCCCGTATGCGCCGGCAGGCCGACAGGCCATCCTCGCCCGGCAGCATCAGATCGAGAATGATGAGATCTGGAAAACCCCGGGCGAGTGCGCGATCCATGGCGGCGGCACTTTCGACCGCTTCCACGGCAAAATCCTCGCGGCTCAGGAACTCCTCCAGAAGCGCCCTAATTTCGCGGTCGTCCTCGACCAGAAGAAGCGATGCAGAAACCATGGCGCATCCATGCGAGGCGAAGGGCGGTTTTGACAACAGAGAAACGGCCGGCGTTACAAACTGTAACAAATTTCCGCCGTTCTGAAAAATTCCGGCAACAGACGCCATGCAGGTTTCGCCGCGACGGCCCCCCTACGGAGCGGACGGCGACAAATACCCCGGCGTCGCCGCACCCGACCCATCGCCGCTCCGGGCCGCCGGCAGGGCTCGCGTCGACAAGGCGCGAGCCCTGTCTGTCCTGTGTGTTTCCCTTTGCCGCGATTTGCGTCGCAGCGTTCCTCATGCGAATGGTTGGCCTGGTGCGAAGGATTGGCCTTGTCGGGCTGATATGCTTGACCATCGACAACACCAAGGACGAGGCGACGGGTGACCCAAAGGCATGCACCGCAACGATCAGGCAAGGCTGCGAAAGGCCGGCAGGAGGCTGAGGGCAAGCGCGTGACCCTGCCGCGGGCGCTGTCGAAGCTCGGCTATTGCTCGCGCACCCAGGCGGAAACACTGATTGCTGCCGGCCGCGTTGCGGTCGACGGTCGTAAAATCACCGATCCGGCCGCCTGGATCGATCTCGACCGGGCGCGGATTGCCGTCGACGGTGTCGAAATATCTGCGGAAAAGCAGCTTTATTTCATGCTGAACAAACCGCGCGGTCTGGTGACGACACGCGATGATCCCGAGGGCCGGCCGACGGTCTACGACTGTCTAAAAGATATCGATGCCAGGCATCTTGCGCCCGTCGGGCGGTTGGACAAGGCGAGCGAAGGGCTGCTTCTCTTCACCAACGATACCGTGTTGGCGCAGGCGCTGCTTGATCCCATCACCCATGTCAGCAAGGTCTATCATGTCCAGGTCAACCGCATCATGGACCAGGAGCTCTTGGACCGCATGGAACGTGGAATCATGCATGACGGTGAGCTTCTGACCGCCATCTCCGCCCGTCTGTTGCGCAGCGGCGACCGCAATGCCTGGATCGAGGTCGAGCTCAGGGAGGGGCGCAACCGGCAAATCCGGCGGATGCTGGAGGCGCTCGACATTGAATGTCTGCGGCTGGTGCGCGTCGCCTTCGGCGACATCGCGCTCGGCGATCTTGCGAAAGGCACGGTCCGGGCGCTGACGGAGGCAGAGATCCTCGGGCTTCGCCGCTGGGCGGGCATGGAAAAGAACGGACGAAATGGCCTGAAGGCGGGACGCAATGCAGCCTCATGACTTCTGGCAGGAAATCCATCCGCCACAAAGCTTTGATGCAAGCGGCGAATTTCGTGATTTCTATGTGGCGGAACTGCCCGACGGACGGCAATTGCGCCTGCCAATCCGTGTGCTCGCCGATGGCGACCATGCACTTGCCTCGCTGATCATCGACCAGGCGAGCTTTTCCGTGCAGGAGGCCCTGGCCGGGGCGCTGGCCGCTCGCATCGCCGCGCATGATGTCGATGTCGTTGCCGGGCTGCCGACACTCGGGCTAACACTGGCAAGCGCGGTCGCCCGTGCGCTCGGTCATCAGCGTTACGTTCCGCTCGGCACCTCGCGAAAATTCTGGTACCGCGAGGATCTGTCGGTTGCGCTGTCCTCGATCACCACGCCGGACCAGGAGAAGCGGCTTTATATAGACCCGCGCATGCTGCCGCTCCTGCAAGGCAGGCGGGTTGCGCTGATCGACGACGTGATCTCGGGCGGCGCCTCGATCGTCTCCGGCCTGGAGCTCTTGGCCGCATGCGGTATCGAGCCAGTCGTGATCGGGGCGGCCATGCTGCAATCCGAGCGCTGGCGGGAGCGGGTCGATTCTACCGGCAGACCTTGGAGCGAGCGGATCGTAGGCGTGTTTTCGACGCCGATCCTCGAAAGGGGCAGAAACGGCTGGTGGCATAGGCCTGCCTGACGGGCAACCGCGGCGGGGCTGTACAGAATCGGCAGGCTAGTTCATTCTGGGTACAGGCGAATCTCCGGGGCCCGCCCATGACGTTCGAACAAGCATCCCTGCTGATCCTTCTGGGCCTGATGCTGGCGCTGTTTTGTCTCGACCGTTTCCGGATCGAGGTTATCTCCATCGCCGGGGTGCTTGCCGGATACGTGCTCGGCCTTTATCCGGCGGAGGGGGTGTTTTCCGGGCTTTCGAGCCCGGTCGTCATCACCGTGATCGAAATCCTGCTAATCGTCCAGGTGCTGGCGCGGGCGCAGCTTTTCGGTCCGCTGGCGGATCGCCTGCTTGCCGCAGATCCACCGTCCTTTGTGATCATTGCTGCGCTGTCCGGATTGACGACCTTTATCTCGATCTTCATGAACAATATCGGCGCCTATGCCATCGCGCTGCCGGTCGCACTGCGCATTGCCGACGTTACCGCCATTCCGCGGCGACAATTGCTGATCCCCATTTCGTTTTCTGCATTGCTCGGCGGATTGGTGTCGCTGATCGGCACGCCGGCCAATCTTCTGGTCAGCGACGCCCTGCTCCGGGCGACGGGACGCGGCTTTCACTTCTTCGATTTCGCCTATGTCGGCTTACCGGTTGCCGTGATCGGCGTGATTTTGATCGCCGCAACGGTTCCGCGGTTATTTCCGAAATCGGGCGAGGAGGATGCAGCGCCCGGCCAGACGATAGACCGGCAGATGATCGCGGAACGCCGGATACCGCATGGCTCTCCCTTGGTCGGGCAGCGGCTGGCGGACTGCCGCCGCGCTTTTGGTATCCACCCGCACGCACTGATCCGCGGCAGCCGCTTCGCCTCCCCTGTCGAAGGCACCGTCATCGAGGCGGGCGACATTCTACTTGCCGAAGGGCCGGACGTGCTGTTCGACAGGCTCTCGGCAAAGGGTGTACTGATGCTCGAATCCCATCCTGATCTCTATAGATCCGACTTCGTTCGCAGCGAAGCGGTCGTCATGCCGCAAAGCACTTTGATCGGCTCGCGCATCCAATCGCTGGAGGTTTTCCGCTCGCGGGGGGTTGCGATCACCGGGCTTTCCATGCGCTCGCCGCGCATCGACGGGCGTTTCGATGATCTTGCGCTTTCGATCGGCGATATTCTCAAGCTGGAAGGGCCGAAGCATGCCATCGTCGAGGCGCTGGAGGAATGCGAATGCCTGCCGCTGGCGGCAAGCTACGACCATACGCCGCCGCTGCGGTCCTTCTGGCCGCTTCTGCTTTTTGCCTGCGGCGTGCTTGCGGCCGCCACCGGCCTGCTGCGTCCGGAAATCGCCTTTGCCGGTGTCATTTTGGCGATGGCATTGTTAAACTTTATCAACCTGCGCGCCGCGATTGCCGATCTCAACTGGCCGATCATCATCATGCTGGCGGCGATGATCCCGCTCGGCACCGCAGTCGCGACATCGGGGACCGCTGAGATGCTGGCGGGCGGGCTCGGCACCGCCCTGCCGATCGAACGGCCGGTTTTCGGCGTCGCACTCATCCTGTTTCTGGCGATGGTGATCACCCCTTTTGTCAACAATGCCACCGTCGCCATCGTCTTGACGCCGATCGCCTTCGAATTGGCGGCAAAGGCCGGGCATTCGGCCAATGCCTATCTGATTGCGGTTGCGGCGGGCGCCTCGCTCGATTTCATCACGCCGTTCGGGCATCACAACAATACGCTGACCATGAGCATCGGCAGCTATCGTTTCACCGACTTCCTGCGCGCCGGCTGGCCGTTGACCATTATCAGCTACGGGCTGGTGCTCGCCTTGATCGGCTGGTTCTGGGTTTGAGGGCGCAGCCGCACATAGGGGGTGATAGCAATCCCCGCCCGAAAAGCGATTCCGATTTCTGATATTATGCGTTAAGGGTCCAACCATGAAGCATCCGCCGGGCGGATGCACGAGCCTGCTGGTGACGATGTTGCGAATTCTCTCCGAAGCCCATTTTCCGGAACTGCCCAATTATTACCGCGGCAAGGTGCGCGAAAATTATGACCTGCCCGATGGCAGCCGCATCATCATCAGCACCGACCGGTTAAGCGCCTTCGACCGCATCCTCACCTGCATACCATATAAAGGACAGGTGCTGACGCAGACGGCGCGCTACTGGTTCGAGGCGACGAAGGACATTTGCCCAAACCACGTCATCGCCTATCCCGACCCGAATGTCGTGGTCGGCAAGCGGCTGAACATTCTGCCGGTGGAGGTAGTCGTGCGCGGCTATCTCGCCGGCACGACCGGCACATCGATCCTGACGCTCTATAAAAAGGGTCAGCGCGAGATGTACGGCATTACGTTACCGAACGGCATGCGCGACAATCAGATCCTACCGGAGCCGATTATCACGCCGACCAGCAAGGAATTCGACGGCGGCCACGACGAGCCGTTGACCCCAACGCAGATCGTCGAACACGGGTTACTGACGAAGGAGCAATGGCGGACCTTGTCGGATTACGCGCTGGCTCTGTTCGCACGCGGCCAGGAGATGGCCCGCAAACGAGGGCTGATCCTTGTCGACACAAAATATGAGTTCGGTACCGACGAAAACGGCGACATCCTTCTCGCCGACGAAATTCACACGCCGGACAGCAGCCGCTATTGGTTGGCCGACAGTTACCAAGAGAGCTTCGAAAAGGGCGCGCGGCCTGCAAGTTTCGACAAGGATTTCGTCCGTGCCTGGGTCAGCGAGCGGTGCGATCCCTACAAGGACGAGATCCCCGAAATTCCGCTCGATCTAATCGAGCAGACCTCAAAGGTGTACATCCGCGCTTACGAAGCGATCACGGCTACGCCTTTCGTTCCCGACGACCGCGGTGCAACACCGCGCGACCGGGTTCGCGCAAGCCTCTCCCACTATTTCCCATAACGGAACCGTCCGACTGGTCACTCACCCTGTGCTACGACACGGGATGACCACCTTTGAGTTGCGCCGTATCCCGAAACACTGGCGACCTGCTGCTTTAAGTAGCAGGACTGAGGGTATGTTTTTTGCAACACTTCATAATTTTTTTACCTGAACCCCCCTATTTGTCATGTTCCCACAGCTGTTCGGCCGCGAAAAATCGCAAAAGGCACTGTGCTATTGCAAACTTGTTGATAGATTGACGCCGAATGCTTCGGGTCGTTTGTTGGTATTGCGTAGACAGAAGCGCCTACACACATGGGGTCACGTTGACTCCGTAAGATAGTGACCATGTAAAATGAATTGTGGGATAATGTGATGGTATCCATTCGTACTGCCGCCCCCGCCCTGCTGCTTCTTCTAGCAGGTTGCGTCAGCGGCCCCGATCATAAGCCACCGGAAATGCCTCTCGCGGCCAAGTTCTCTGAGGGCGGTACGAAGGTCAACGGCGACGTCTCCGGTTCACAATGGTGGACCGCTTTCGGAGACAGGAAGCTGAACGCCTTGGCTGAGCAAGGACTTGCAGAAAACCTCAATATCCAGCAGTCGCTGGAGCGCATCAATCAGGCGCAGGCACAGGTCGTCAGCGCCGCGGCTGGCGGAATGCCGAGCCTTCTCGTGTCAGGCAGTCACACGACCAGCGGCCAGAAGGGTAGCCTGCGCACTGAGCCGGAAACGCGAAACACCAGCGCCGGCGATGCCACGGCTTCGTGGCTGCTCGATCTGTGGGGTCAATACCGCCGGGCCAAGGAAAGCGCCAATGCATCGCTGGATGCGGCGTATTCCAGCGTCGACACTGCTCGCCTGACCTATCTCCAGGACCTGGCAAGCAGCTATGTCAACGTCCGCTACTACCAGGCCCGCGTGGCGATCGCACGGGACAACCTGAGGTCTCGCCGCGAAACGCTTGAACTCACCAAGTTCCAGCTCGATGCCGGCGCCGCTTCCCGCCTCGACGTGGTCCAGGCCGAGGGTCTCGTCAATTCGCAGCTTTCTGAAATTCCAGGCCTCGAAATCAGCTACCGCCAGCAGGTGCATCATATCGCAACCCTGCTGAACGTGCCGTCGGCAACTATTATCGCCCAGTTGCAGGGAGGCGGTGGCCAGCCAGTATTCCGCGGACGCGTCGATACCGGCGTCCCGGCGGATCTCATCCGCAACCGGCCTGACATCCGTGTCGCCGAGCGTAACCTTGCCGCTGCGACCGCTCAGATCGGGGTGGCGGAGGCCCAGCTCTTTCCGACGATCACGCTCGGCGGTTCGATTTCGCCGTCCTATATCCACACGAAGTCCATCAGCGGCAGCCTGACAACCTGGTCGTTCGGCCCAAGCCTGTCGCTGCCGATCTTCGACGGCGGCGCGTTGCGCGCCAACGTCAAGAACGCCGAGTCCGCAAGCCGCGAGCAGTATATCGTCTGGAAGCAGACCGTGCTGTCGGCCGTCGAACAGGTCGAAAACTACCTGTCTGCCATCACCCGCGATGCCCAGACCGTTGCCGCACTGCGGGCGCAGGTGAAGTCCTATCAGGAAGCCCTCGAACTCTCGACGGCAAGCTATAAGGACGGCGCATCCTCGCTGCTCGACGTGCTCGATGCACAACGCAACGTTTCAACCGCGCAGGAAAGCCTCGCCCAAGCGGTCCAGCAAAGCGCTCTCGACTACATCAACCTGAACGTCGCGATCGGCGCCGGCTATGTTCCGGCCAAAAAGGCAATCGTTGCCGTGGCGCCGGCCAAGGTCGTCAAGGTCGCAGCCAAAAAGACCGTCAATTAAAGAGATAGCCCGGCTCTATCGGGCGCTTTTCATACGAACCGCCGCGGGCAACTGCGGCGGTTTTTTTCTTTGGCCGAAATAAATGGGCCAAATTAAAAATGGCGCGCTCCGCTTTCGCAAAGCACGCCACTCAAACGTCAAAAACAAAAAGGCCGGGGCAAGCCGGCCTTTCGTCATCCACCCTCACATCAATGCCAGTACATCCGTGGTCAAAGGGAAGGTGGAACTGCAGCCAGATTGATCGGGAAAGGTTAACACGAGATTAACACCGCTTCCGCAATCTTCAGGAATGAACACGGCTCGCTTTGAAGCGCGCCAAGCGTTCCCGACTGCATGACTGCACCCTATGTCGTGTGGCAAGGTGGCGATTTCAAGACCAGTGACTCTTCCAGATGCTTTTATTATGAAATTCAGCGTTCTGCTCACCAAGCGGCAGTAACCCCTCAATAATAAGTAAGCCTTTCTAAAAACTAATACAAATTCTGCGGGTTTGCGCGCATCCATTCAACCTGCATTCATGCAAATTCTTGTATAACCGCTGAAAAGATTGAGAGAATAGCGCCGGACCTAACCAAATCCTGCGACCGCGCTAACTTTCATCTTATCGAAACTGGAATCGGCATTGCCGAGTCCATAACCGCATCGCATGCCCGTTGCCGGATATTCCGGGCAAACGGGCAACAGCAATCGGCGCTGCCGCCGGGCAATCCTGCCGGCGACGCGCAAAGGAGAGCATTGATGAGACATAAGCTTCTTGCCGCAATTGCGCTGACCGCATTCATTGCGATACCGGCAATCGCGGAAGCCGCAGAGGGTTTTGCCACCGCCAACGTCAATATGAGGTCTGGCCCGAGCACGCGGTATCCGGCAGTGACCATGATCCCCGTCGGCGCGCCGCTGGAAATCAACGGCTGCCTCAACACTACGCCATGGTGCGACGTCTCCTTCTTCGGCGGCCGCGGCTGGGTTGCCGGGCAATACATCCAGGCGACCTATCAATCGCGTCGCATCTATGTCGGACCGCGATACTACCGACCGCTCGGCATTCCGACCATCACCTTCAATTTCGACGATTACTGGGATCGCTACTATCGTGGCCGCGACTTTTACCGCGATCGCGATCGTTGGCGGCGAGGACCGGGCTGGGTCGACCGTCGGCCGGGTTGGGACCGCGGATCGGATTGGAACGATGGACCGGACCGCAATTGGGATCGCCGCCCGGACAGAAACCGTGACTGGGGTAGGCAGGACAACGATGACTGGCGCCGGCGACGGGACCGCGATCGCGACTGGGGCAGCCAGGACAATAATCAGGACTGGGGTCGGCAGCAGTCAGACGACAACGAGGGTTGGAGCAACCGCCGGCGTGACAACAACCGCCAGGACGACCAGCAGCGCCGTCCTCAGCCGCAGCAACAACAGGCGCAGCAGCCACAGCAGGTGCAGCCACAGCAAGGCCAGAACAATTCTCGGCCGAACGCCCGTCCGCCAGCTCCATACAGCCCTGACCATGTCGATCCCTGCCCGGCAGGACAGCCTGATTGCCGCATGACGCCAAGGGGCTTCAACCGGTAACACGGCCTTCACGGCAGCGAAATGATGAGGCCAGCGAGTGACATCGCTGGCCTTTTGCATGGGCTCACTTGTGTTTGGAAGATCCCGCCTTTCGGGCGGGAACACGACGGCGAAACCGAGAGTGACGATGTCGGGGAACGCGCCTTCGAAGCTGCACCGCGGCGCCGGCATTGGCCGGCTCGGAAGGATTGAGCGATCAGGCGGCGGCGAAGCGCCGCACTGCCTCAATGGGTCGTCAAATGCGCTTCCCGCATCGCCGAAATGAACATTTCACGGGCTTCTTCGGCCGATTTCCGTCCGTCGATCGCAGCTCGGCAAACGCTTCTCGCAGCCACATATTGCGGGCCGCGCCGATCTGGCCAGAGGTTGGCCATGCAATTGAGGGCCTCGGAGGGGCCCGTCACCATCTGAGAGCTGCCGTGAGCGAAACCGAACTCGATCGGATTGCTCCATTTGATGTGTCGCATGAATACTCCTCCTCACGCGCTACGAAGTGCTTTGGACCGTTCTCCAGGACGATCACGCAACTCCACTATAACCTCAATCAGAGCATTCGAAAATATGGTACGTTGCCAACACTTCCATAGAATCAAATCGATCCGAAGAGGGTAAATCCGCCGGCTGAATGAAGCAGCCAGCGAATTGGATACTTGCACGAAATGATAAAGGTTTTAACGACCGTAAAGTTCCAGCGTGACCGGAGTGGCCATTTTCCTGCAAACAGGAGGAAGTGGGAATTTTGCAATTCTCAAATTAAAGGTAGGGCGGCAGAGCGGATCAATCGGCCAGGTGATGAATCTTGTTAGGCGAATGCCAAACGCTCACTTTTCGCGTGCAATCCGCCTAGCATCGTCGGCCGAGAAGCCGGCGCGGCGGGCGAGCCGCTCGAGCCCGAAAATTCGGTCGAGCTGATCGATCAGCCATAATTCAAAGCGTTTCCACATTCATAAGGCCTCCCCGCGACGGCCACCTGGTCGTAGCGGTCCACGGTGAACGTCGCGTCCGGCCTGTCCGTCCGCCTTAGCGAAACAGCGGCGGCCTCTGCGCGTTCGACAGCAATTCCTGCTTGGTGGCGAAGTCGCCAAACAGTTTCTTCAGCCGGATTTCCTCCTCTTTGCAAATCCGATGGCGCCGCACGAAATCCTCGACACTCCAGACTTCGCGCAGCTTATTTTCACCGACTTTATCGAGGTTGATAAGTGAACTCATTTGATCGCCCCCTTATTTTGTGATGAGACAATGCACGAGAAGAGCAAAAGTTCCTTGAACAAACCCGTTGTGGATAGACGAATGCTGCCGCTGCGATAGGTTAAGGATGTTTTTAATCCCTCCTTAAATCGCCGCATTTAGAGTTCACCCGGGGCTATGGCGCCGAGGCGATACGAGCGCGAGGGACGAGCGGGCGCGTGGGCCGTCCGGCATCAGACATTGGAATATAGAATCATCGGGGGTACGACCGGTCCGCAATGGCAGGCAAAAGCAGATCACGCCAGAGGATAGAGCCCTCGTTTTCAAGCGGTAACGAACGCAGCGATGATGGTTTCAGCGCAGGCGAGCGGATTGCCGGCGGCGGACGCTCTTCCGGGCGCGGCGAGGATCCCCTGCCCGACAAACCGCGCCGCTCCAAGAGCCGGCGCAAGCAGCCGCGGCGAGAGCGCGGCGGTGGCTTCTTCGGCTTCGTCCGCTCGGTGATCTATTGGAGCCTCGTGCTCTGCATCTGGGCCGGCATCGGCGCCGCCGGTCTTGTGGTCTATTACGGATCGCGCATGCCGAACGCCAGCACCTGGGCCATTCCCGACCGGCCGCCGAACGTCAAGATCGCCGATGTCGATGGCACCGTCATCGCCAATCGCGGTGCGACCGGCGGCGAAGCTCTGACGCTGAAAGATATGTCGCCCTATATTCCCGAGGCGATCATCGCCATCGAGGACCACCGCTTCTATTCGCATTTCGGCTTCGATCCGATCGGCCTCGGCCGCGCGGTCGTGACGAACGTGCTGACCGGCCATGCCGTGCAGGGCGGCTCGACGCTGACGCAGCAGCTTGCCAAGAACCTCTTCCTGTCGCCGGAGCGCACGCTGGAACGCAAGGTGCAGGAAGTGCTGCTCGCCGTCTGGCTGGAGCACAACTACACCAAGGATCAAATCCTCACGATGTACCTCAACCGCGTCTATTTCGGCGCGAACGCCTATGGCGTCGAGGCGGCGGCGCAACGCTACTTCAACAAATCGGCCCGCGACGTCAATCTCGGCGAAGCGGCGATGCTCGCCGGCCTCGTCAAGGCGCCGTCGAAGCTGTCGCCTGCCCGCGATCCCGCCGCTGCCGAGGCGCGCGCCCAGCTCGTGCTGCAGGCAATGCGCGACCAGGGCTTTATCAGCGAAGCCGATATCAAGACGGCGATGTCGCAGCCGCCGACGCGGGCGAAAAGCTATTGGAGCGGCGCGCAGAACTATGTGGCTGACATGGTCATGGACCAGCTTCCTGGCCTCATCGGCGGCGACGTCAAGGAAGATCTGACGGTCGACACCACGATCGACACCTCGCTGGAACAAAAGGCCGAACAGGCGCTGAACGATGTGCTTGCCAAGGACGGCAAGAAACTCAACGCTTCGCAGGCCTCCCTCGTTTCCGTGGACGCAACGGGCGCCATCCGCGCGCTGGTCGGCGGCAGGGATTATGCGCAGAGCCAATTCAACCGCGCCGTTACCGCCAAGCGCCAGCCGGGCTCGGCCTTCAAACCCTTCGTCTATACCGCGGCGCTGGAGATGGGCCTGACGCCGAACTCGATCCGTAACGACGCGCCGGTGAAGATCGGCAATTGGGCGCCGGAGAATTACGAGCAGAAATACAGCGGGCCGGTGACGCTCGCCACGGCCGTCGCCCATTCGCTGAACACGGTGGCTGCACAGCTTGCGACGGAGGTCGGACCGGAGCAGGTGGTCAAGGTCGCGCATCGGCTCGGCATCGAATCCGACCTGCAGGCCAATGCCTCGATCGCGCTCGGCACATCTGAAGTGTCGCTGCTGGAGCTGACCTCGGCCTATGCCTCCTTCATGAACGGCGGCTACAAGGCGACGCCGCATGTCATCACCAAGGTGACGACGGCCTCCGGCAAGGTGCTCTACCAGGCAAATTTCGACAATCCGCCACGGGTTCTAAACCCTGACGTCGTTACCAACATGAATGCGATGATGACCGGCGTCATCAATTTCGGCACTGGCAAGGCCGCCCGCATTCCGGGCTGGCAAGCGGCCGGCAAGACCGGCACGACGCAATCCTTCCGCGATGCGCTGTTCGTCGGTTTCACCAGCCATTTGACGACAGGCGTCTGGTTCGGCAATGACGACGGCAAATCGATGAAGAAGGTGACGGGCGGCGGACTGCCGGCCAAGTCCTGGAAGGAATTCATGATCGCCGCCCACAAGGGCCTGACGCCTACCCCGATCTTCGGCGGCGGCCAGATCATCGACAACGGGGTGCCGGTCGCAGAATCCGGGCCGAATATCGACCAGCCGACGACGATAGGTTCCATCATCTCCGGTGCGCTCGACGGCGGCAACGGCGGCCAGGCTGCGCAGCAGCAGAGCCAGCCGGCGTTCCAGCAACGTCCGGCGCAGCAACCGATCCAGCGGCAGCAACAGCCTGTCGATCCGGCGTTGGCGAACGACGATCCCGAGGATCTGCCGCCCGTGGGTCTTGCCGACAACAATCCCTATAGCGCGGACCGGTACGATGACGAGGATATCCCGCCTGCCGATATCGGCGATCCCGATCCGATGCCGGTCAGGGTGCGACCACACCGCTCATCGTTACTCGACGTCATCTTAGGTCAATAACAGGCGATTCTGCGCATTGCCGCTTGCATGGCCGGGTCAAGGCTGATCTGATAGATGGTCGCGCAAATTCCGCAGGCTCACCGCCTCGATGGGACACTGTGGAATTTGGACGACAAACCATTCGTTTTGCTGGATTCCGGGTGATTTCCTGCCTTGCAGTCAGTAAAACCGCTACTTATATACGCGGCATCACCGCAGTCATGGCTGCGCAATCCTCAAGACCATCCCGTAAGGGGCTGTCAATGGAATGCCTGACAGGGGTTCCGATAGCTTGCTTCAAGGAGAGAATGACATGGCAAAAGTAATTGGTATCGACCTTGGAACCACGAATTCCTGCGTCGCCGTCATGGACGGTAAAGACGCGAAAGTGATCGAGAATGCCGAAGGCGCCCGCACCACCCCCTCCATGGTAGCCTTCACGGACGACAGCGAACGCCTCGTCGGCCAGCCGGCCAAGCGCCAGGCGGTCACCAACCCCACCAATACCCTCTTCGCTGTCAAGCGCCTGATCGGCCGCCGCTACGAAGATCCGACCGTCGAGAAGGACAAGCATCTCGTTCCCTTCAAGATCGTCCGCGGCGACAATGGCGATGCCTGGGTCGAAGCACAGAGCAAGGGCTATTCGCCCGCGCAAGTTTCCGCAATGATCCTTCAGAAGATGAAGGAAACCGCCGAATCCTATCTCGGCGAAAAGGTCGAAAAGGCCGTCATCACCGTTCCCGCTTACTTCAACGACGCGCAGCGCCAGGCAACCAAGGATGCCGGCAAGATCGCCGGTCTTGAAGTCCTGCGCATCATCAACGAGCCGACCGCTGCCGCGCTGGCCTACGGCCTCGACAAGAAGGACGGCAAGACCATCGCCGTATACGACCTTGGCGGCGGCACCTTCGATATCTCGATCCTGGAAATCGGCGACGGCGTCTTCGAAGTGAAGTCGACCAACGGCGATACCTTCCTCGGTGGTGAAGACTTCGACATGCGTCTCGTCGAATATCTCGTTGCCGAATTCAAGAAGGACAACGGCATCGATCTCAAGGGCGACAAGCTCGCTCTGCAGCGCCTCAAGGAAGCTGCCGAAAAGGCCAAGATCGAACTGTCCTCTTCGCAGCAGACCGAAATCAACCTGCCCTTCATCACGGCAGACGCCACCGGTCCGAAGCACCTGACGCTGAAGCTGACCCGCGCCAAGCTGGAAAGCCTGGTCGACGATCTCGTGCAGCGCACCATCGCTCCCTGCAAGGCAGCTCTCAAGGATGCCGGCGTGACCGCCGCTGAAATCGACGAAGTCGTTCTCGTCGGCGGCATGAGCCGCATGCCGAAGGTACAGGAAGTCGTCAAGCAACTGTTCGGCAAGGATCCGCACAAGGGCGTCAACCCGGATGAAGTCGTGGCACTCGGCGCCGCCATCCAGGCCGGCGTTCTGCAAGGCGACGTCAAGGACGTTCTGCTGCTCGACGTGACCCCGCTGTCTCTCGGCATCGAAACGCTCGGCGGCGTCTTCACCCGTCTGATCGAACGCAACACCACGATCCCGACGAAGAAGTCGCAGGTCTTCTCGACCGCCGACGACAACCAGTCGGCCGTGACCATCCGCGTTTCGCAGGGCGAACGCGAAATGGCTGCCGACAACAAGCTGCTCGGCCAGTTCGACCTCGTCGGCCTGCCGCCGGCTCCGCGCGGCGTTCCGCAGATCGAAGTCACCTTCGATATCGACGCCAACGGCATCGTCCAGGTTTCGGCCAAGGACAAGGGCACCGGCAAAGAACAGCAGATCCGCATCCAGGCTTCGGGCGGTCTCTCCGACGCCGACATCGAAAAGATGGTCAAGGATGCCGAAGCGCACGCCGCCGAGGACAAGAAGCGCCGCGAAGGCGTGGAAGCCAAGAACCAGGCCGAAAGCCTGATCCACTCCAGCGAGAAGTCGCTGAAGGATTACGGCGACAAGGTCACCGAAGCCGACCGCAACGCGATCTCCGAGGCGATCGCAGCGCTGAAGGCGGCAACCGAAGCTTCCGAGCCGGACGCCGAAGACATCAAGGCCAAGACCCAGACGCTCATGGAAGTGTCCATGAAGCTCGGCCAGGCGATCTATGAGTCCCAGCAGGCGGAAGCAGCTTCGGGTGAAGCCTCTGCAGGCGGCAAGGACGACGTCGTCGATGCCGACTATGAGGAAATCAAGGACGAGGACGACCGCAAGCGGTCTGCATAGTCGCAAGCCTTAACTGGTTTTGCTGAAACTCAGATCCGGCTGCCCTTGGGGCAGCCGGAAATCCATTTTCGGGGTCTATTCCTTAATGGCAAAAGCGGACTTTTACGACACGTTGGGTGTCGCCAGGACGGCAGACGAAAAGGAGCTGAAAAGCGCTTTTCGTAAGCTGGCGATGAAATTTCATCCGGACAAGAATCCGGAGGACAAAGACGCCGAGCGAAAGTTCAAGGAAATCAACGAAGCCTATGAGACGCTCAAGGATCCGCAGAAGCGCGCGGCCTATGATCGTTACGGCCATGCTGCCTTCGAGCATGGCGGCATGGGCGGTGGCGGCGGCTTTGGCGGCGGTGGTTTCGGCGGCGGCGGCTTCTCCGATATTTTCGAAGATATTTTCGGCGAGATGATGGGCGGCGGACGGTCGCGCGGGCGCTCCTCCGGCGGTCGTGAACGCGGCGCCGATCTTCGCTACAATATGGAAATCTCGCTCGAAGAGGCCTTTACCGGCAAGACGGCGCAGATTCGCGTGCCGACCTCGATCACCTGCGACGTCTGTTCCGGCTCCGGCGCCAAGCCGGGCACGCAGCCCAAGACCTGCGGCACGTGCCAGGGTGCGGGCCGCGTCCGGGCCGCACAGGGTTTCTTCTCGGTCGAGCGCACCTGCCCGACCTGCCATGGCCGCGGCCAGATCATTCCCGATCCCTGCACCAAATGCCACGGCCAGGGCCGCGTGACCGAAGAGCGTTCGCTCTCGGTCAATATCCCGGCCGGAATCGAGGATGGCACGCGCATCCGGCTGCAGGGCGAAGGCGAAGCCGGCCTACGCGGCGGACCATCGGGCGATCTCTACATCTTCCTTTCCGTCAAGCCGCATGAGTTCTTCCAGCGCGATGGGGCCGATCTCTATTGCGCGGTGCCGATCTCGATGACGACGGCTGCCCTTGGGGGCACCTTCGACGTTGCGACGCTCGACGGCACGAAATCGCGCGTTACGGTTCCCGAAGGCACGCAGGTCGGCAAGCAATTCCGCCTGAAGGCGAAGGGCATGCCGGTGCTGCGCTCCAGCCAGGTTGGCGATCTCTACATCCAGATCCAGATCGAAACGCCGCAAAAGCTCACCAAACGTCAGCGCGAACTGCTGCAGGAATTCGAACAGATCTCCTCGAAGGACAACAATCCCGAATCAACGGGCTTCTTCGCCCGCATGAAGGATTTCTTCGACACGTTCAGCGACTGAGCGGCGAATCACATTGCTTCACGTGAAACCGGCCGGTGATTCGGCCGGTTTTTTATTTGATGGGCGAATCACCCGCCCTCGTGGTTCGAGACGGCCCCACGGGCCTCCTCACCATGAGGGCTGGTCTACGCGATTCAGCACCGGGCTACTCCAGCCTCATCCTGAGCCCGTCGAACGACGAGGGTGGCGTCGTCAGGTTCCTCATCATGAGGACCGATCCTTTCATCCGGCCTGTAGCCTCCCATTGCACCGCAGACCTGGAGTTCACTCCACCCTCATCCTGAGCCCGTCGAAGGACGAGGGTGGCCACGGACGACACGCTCCTCTCTTCCATGACCATCGGCAAAATCCTTGCACTTGCGCAGGGTTCGGCATACCCCTCGGCCATAGACACGAATCCGGAAATCCGATGCCGCACAAGGTTTTCATCTCACGCCTGAAGCTGACCGACTTCCGCAATTATGCGGCGGCGGCGCTTGCGCTTGACGAGCGGCATGCGGTGCTGACGGGCGACAACGGCGCCGGCAAAACCAATCTGATGGAGGCGGTGTCCTTCCTTTCGCCGGGACGCGGGTTGCGGCGCGCCGCCTATGCGGATGTCACCCGCATCGACGCGCCGGGCGGCTTTTCCATCTACGCCGAGCTCGACGGTATGGACGGCGAAGTCGAGATCGGCACCGGAGTCGACGCGACTGACGAGGCGACGGCGCGCAGGCTCAGGATCAACGGTACGCCGGCCAAGACCGTCGACGAATTGACCGATCATTTGCGCGTGCTCTGGCTGACTCCGGCCATGGACGGGTTGTTTACCGGCGGCTCGTCCGAGCGGCGCCGTTTCCTCGACCGGCTGGTGCTGTCGCTCGATCCGGCGCATGGCCGCCGTGCCAGCGATTTCGAGCGCGCCATGCGCAGCCGCAACAAACTGCTTGCAGAGAGCCGATTCGATCCGTCCTGGCTTGCCGGCATCGAGGAACAGATGGCAAGCCTCGGCATCGCCATGGCGCTCGCCCGGCAGGAAATGCTCGGCCTCCTTACCCGATTGATCGACGACAGCCGCGAGGCGACGCCTTTTCCATCGGCAACGCTCGAGCTCTCCGGTTTCCTCGACGGGCAGTTCGATCGTCCGGCCGTCGATCTCGAGGACAGCTATGCCGAGATGCTGCGTGACGGGCGTTATCGCGACGCGGCTGCCGGGCGTACGCTTGACGGCCCGCACCGGGCGGATCTGCTGGTGCGTCACCGCGAAAAACATATGGAGGCGGAGCGGTGCTCGACGGGCGAACAGAAGGCGTTGCTGGTCGGTCTCATCCTCGCCCATGCCCGTCTCGTCGGCAACCTGACCGGCCATGCGCCGATCCTGCTGCTCGACGAAATCGCCGCGCATCTGGACGAAGGCCGGCGCGCTGCTCTCTTCGACCTGATCGACGGGCTCGGCGGCCAGGCCTTCATGACCGGCACGGACAAAGCGATGTTTTCTGCACTCGGCGAACGGGCGCAATTCTTTACCGTCGCGCATGGCGGCATTACGAAATCATAGCGGCTCCTTTGCCCCGATTGTGATAGGCTCGCTCGCATGGACCCTTTGAGCTCAGACGAAATCGCCCGTTATCAGCGCCATATCCTCCTGCCGGAGGTCGGCGGCGCCGGCCAGCAAAAATTGAAGGCGGCACGCGTGCTTGTTATCGGCGCTGGCGGCCTTGGTGCGCCGGTGCTGCAATACCTCGCCGCCGCCGGTGTCGGCACACTCGGTATTGCCGATGACGACCGCGTTTCGCTTTCCAACCTGCAGCGGCAGGTAATTCACGATACGGGAACGATCGGCGAACTGAAGACGCAAAGCGCGGCGGATGCTATCGCGCGATTGAACCCGCATGTTCGGGTCATCCGTTTCGAGGAGCGGTTCAGCCCCGATACCGCGACGCGACATCTTGGCGGTTTCGATCTCGTCATCGACGGCTCCGACAATTTCGACACGCGCTATGCCGCCGCCGATGCGGCCGAGGCGGCGCGTCTGCCGCTCGTGACCGGCGCAGTCGGACGGTTCGACGGGTCCGTGACGACGCTGAAGCCTTATGAAGTTGACGCCGATGGCCTGCCCAATCCGAGCTATCGCGATCTGTTTCCGGCACCGCCGCCGGAGGGCCTTATTCCCGCCTGTGCCGAGGCTGGCATCCTCGGCGCACTGACCGGCGTCATCGGCACGCTAATGGCGATGGAGGCGATCAAGCTTATCACCGGCATCGGTGAACCGCTGATCGGCCGGCTGCTGCTCTATGACGGGCTGGCCGCCCGCTTCGAGACCGTTCGCTATCGCCGCAAGCGTGCCAGGGCGGCCGCGGCTGAATGAGCGACATCACCTTTCAGCGTCTCGATGACAGCTTCGAGCGCTGGCAAGAACTGCTTGAGCTCATTCTCGCCTCCTTCGCTTACATGCTCGGGAAGATCGATCCACCCTCCTCGGCGCTGTCGTTGACCCCGCGATTGCTCAGGGAAAAGGCAGGGAATGAAATCGCCTATGTTGCATTCGACAACGATCAGTTAGCCGGCTGCATATTCTGCCGTCCGGAACCGCACGGCCTCTATATCGGCAAGCTCGCTATCCTGCCGGCCGCGCAGGGCATGGGGATCGGCAGGCACTTGCTGAGGCTTGCCGAGACGACCGCGCGGGAGCTTGGCCTAGCAGAATTGCGGCTGGAAACACGGATCGAGCTGATCGGCAATCACGCAATCTTTGCCAACTGGGGATTCCGGAAAACCGCGGAGAACCGCCATCCGGGCTTCGATCGCACCACGTCGATCGAGATGCGCAAAATCCTAACCTGATGTTGGGCATGTCGTCATCGCAAACCGCTGCACACTTTGCGCGACATGCTTTAGCTCACCGAAACGGCAGAACGCGATTTGGGGGGCGATGGCCGTCTATGAAGGCGCGGATGTTGATGATGACCTTGTCGCCCATGTCGATGCGGCTTTCGAGCGTGGCGGAGCTCATATGCGGCAGCAACACCACCTTGCCCTCATTGGCGAGCTTCACCAGCTTCGGATTGACGGCCGGTTCATTTTCGAACACATCGAGGCCGGCGCCGGCAATCTTGCCTTCGCGCAAAATCTTGATCAACGCCGTCTCGTCGATGACATCGCCGCGCGCCGTGTTGACGATGTAGCTCGTCGGCTGCAGCAAAGCGAGCCGGCGCGCCGAAATCAGATGGAAGGTCGCAGGCGTCGAGGGGCAGTTGACGGAAACGATATCGACCCGAGCGAGCATCTGGTCGAGGCTGTCCCAATAGGTCGCCTCCAGCTCGTCTTCGGTCGCCAGGCTGACGCGCTTGCGGTTGTGATAGTGAATGGAGAGGCCGAAGGCCTTGGCTCGGCGGGCGACGGCGGTGCCAATGCGGCCCATGCCGACAATGCCGATGCGCTTGCCGTGAATCCGGCGGCCGAGCATCCAGGTGGGAGACCAGCCGGCCCATTCGCCGGGCTTGTCCGTCAGCACGCGCGCACCTTCGGCGAGGCGCCGCGGCACGGCAAGGATCAACGCCATGGTCATGTCGGCCGTATCCTCGGTCAGAACATTCGGCGTATTGGTGACCGTGATACCTCGGCGGGCGGCGGCCTCTATGTCGATATGGTCGGTACCGTTGGAGAAGCTGGCGATCAGCTTCATCTGCGGCCCGGCTTCCTCGATCAGCGCGGCATCGATGCGATCGGTGACGGTCGGCACCAGCACATCGGCCGACCGGACCGCTTCGACAAGCTCGGCTTGCGTGCGTGGCGTATCGTCAATATTGAGCTCGGCATCGAAGAGTTCGCGCATCCGCGTCTCCACCGCATCCGGCAATTTACGCGTGATATAGACCTTCGGTTTTTTCTTCGTCGTCATGGCGACCGGCGATGCCTTGTTCAGATGTTCTTAACCAAGAAGCAGGATAATTTTCCCGTTCCGGGCATTTCTACCAGACCGGCAGGCGAAGACAAACAAAACTCGCGGGCGCGGCGCAGGGATTTTCTATCACCGGAACGAAAGGCCGCCCGACGGCGTCTTGGTCATGATAAGCGAACGGAAATCCAATGCGTGGCAAAGTCCTGAAGTCCTGCGCTATTTTCGCGATCGGCCTGATGATGGCCGGCGCCACCGCCGATCTTGCCGCGGCCCAGGCCGCCAAGGGACCGAGTGGATTGCCGCTGCCGAGGTTCGTCACGCTGAAGTCGAAGCGCGTCAACCTGCGTGTCGGCCCCAGCGCCGATTATGCTGTGTCATGGATGTATCTCAAGCAGGGATTGCCGGTCGAGATCATTCAGGAATACGACAATTGGCGCCGCGTGCGTGACGCCGACGGTACGGAGGGCTGGGTCAACCAGTCGTTGCTCTCGGGCCAGCGCTCGGCCATCGCCGCGCCGTGGATGAAGGGCAAGGGCAAGGCGGTCTTCGTCAACATGCGCCGCGACGCGCAGCCGTCGAGCACCGTCATCGCCAAGCTCCAGCCGGGTGTGATGATGAACATCCGCGAATGCACCGGCGACTGGTGCCTGGCGACTGCCGACGGCACCGAAGGCTGGGTGGCACAATCTGAAATCTGGGGCGCCTATCCCGGCGAAGCCTTCAAGTAAACGAAAGCCCCTCAAGGCTCCATGGCATTGCCATCGCCCCGTTTGTATTGACGAACGTGCGATATTTATGCTCCACAAGCGGCTTTCGATATCAGCGTGAGCCAGCGGGTCCCGCTATATTAGAGAAGCCCGAATTCCTTTGCAGCTTCCGAGAGCGACCGCATCGGCCGCGGGCCGATCTGTTCAATGACGATCGCTGCCGCGAGATTGCCGAGCTTGGCGCAATCCTCAAGCGTACGGCCCTGCGTGTAGCCGAAGAGGAAACCGGCGGCGAAGAGATCGCCGGCGCCGGTCGTATCGACGCGCGCTTCGATCGGATGGGCATCGACGACATAGCGTTCGTTGCCGCGGACGACCACGGCGCCATCCTTGCCAGTCGTTACGGCTGCGATCTTGCAGTCGCCGGCAATCAGCGTCAGTGCCTTCTCGAAATCGTCCGTCTCGTAGAGCGACAAGGCCTCGTCGCGATTGGCGAAGACGATATCAACGGTCCCTGAGCGCATAAGATCGAGAAACTCGTCGCGATAACGGCCGACGCAGAAGCTGTCGGACAACGTCATCGACATTTCGCGGCCGTTGGCATGGGCAATGCGGGCGCATTCGCGAATCGCTTCCTTGGCGCGCGGCGGATCCCAGAGATAACCTTCGAAATAGGTGACCTTTGCATCCGCGACGACGGTTTCCTCGACATCTTCCGGGCCAAGCTCGACGCAGGCGCCGAGATAGGTGTTCATCGAACGCTCGCCATCCTCGGTGACGAAGATCATAGAACGGGCGGTCGGCGGGAACGTACCCTTTGGCTTGGTTTCGTAATGCACGCCCTGGGCGCGGATGTCGTGCGCGAAGATTTCGCCCAACTGATCTTCCGCGACCTTGCCGAAATAGGCTGCGCGGCCACCGAAATTCGCAACGCCTGCCGCCGTATTGCCGGCGCTGCCGCCGGAAGCTTCGAGCGCCGGACCCATGCGCGAATAGAGCAGTTCGGCCCGATCGGCATCGATGAGATTCATCGCGGCCTTGGTGATCTTGTTGTCGATCAGGAACTGATCGTCGCAGCGGGAGATAATGTCGACGATAGCATTGCCAACGGTCAGTACATCGAAACGAGTCATCAAGTAGGGGGTCCCCGGTATTGGTGATAGCCGGTATCCGGTATTAGCGGTTTTTCCGAAGTTTGGAAGGGAAATCGGTGCCCCGCGAGTTAACTAAGTCTCAACCAGTCATTTGCCTGTCACTTTCCATCTGTAAACATTTATCAAGCGAACTGGCATGGGATGCGGACAAGGCATTCACGGCCAGCTCCTGGAAGGTATGATACCTTCCGCCTCACCGGTACGCGCGCCGACCACGGATGAACTGGCGGCTTGTGCACCGGGAGGACTCCGGCGGTAGCCGGGTTCGGAAAAGCGGGCGAGGCCCGCTTTTTTTGTTGCCGACCGCTTTTCGGCTTCTCACGATGCGGCAAGCTGCTACTACTCTGGGATCAATTCTCAAGATCCCGCCACAGCTCCCTCGCACGGCATGTCCGAAATCTTCTCCGATGTCCTGCCGATTTTCCTGCTGATCCTCGTCGGCTGGTTGATCGTGCGTGCCGGCGTATTGACGGCCAGCGTCGGCGAGGCGATGAGCGAGTTCGTCTTCAAGATTGCCGTGCCGCTGCTGCTGTTCCAGACCATTGCGGGCGCCCATTTTAACGGGGCGTCGCCATTCCGGTTGTGGATCGCCTATTTTTCCGGCGTCGCGGTTGCCTGGACGGCCGGCCATCTGGCGGCGACACGGCTGTTCGGGCGGGATGCGCGGATCGGGGTGCTCGCCGGCGTGTCGTCCGCCTTCGCCAACAATGCCTTTATCGGCCTGCCGCTGGTGAGCCGCGTCGTCGGACCCGAGGGCATCGTAGCGCTATCGATCCTGATTGCGGTGCATCTGCCCGTCATGATGATTGCCGGCACGATGCTGATGGAGCAGGCCGAGCGCAAGGCGAACGGCGGCACCGGGCGAAGCACGGGCGAACTCCTGCGACGGGTCGGCAGAAATCTCGTCCGCAATCCGCTGGTCATCGGCCTTGTTGCCGGACTTGTCGTGCATCTCATCGGCATTCCCCTGCCGGCAACGGTCGGCACCGTCGTCGACAGCATCGCCAACACGGCGGGGCCGGCGGCGCTGATTTCGCTCGGTATGGCGCTGCGGCAATACGGGCTTTCCGGCAATCTCGGGATTGCCAGCATTATGTCGATGTTCAAGCTTCTGTTGCTGCCGGCCTGCGTGCTTTCGGCCGGATATCTTCTCGGCCTCAGCTCGCAGTGGCGTGAGGCGATCGTACTCACTGCGGCCGTTCCTACCGGCGTGAACGCCTGGCTGATTGCCAACCGCTTCGGTGTTGGCCACAGCCTCGCTGCCTCGACGATTACGCTGACAACGGCATTCGGCGTACTTTCGGTGTCACTTTGGGCCTATATGCTCGGCTAGCGACGAGAGGCCTGCGCATTCATAGGCGTTGGCGCTTCAAGCTCGATTTGAATGGCTGACCGGCAACGCAAAAGCCCGGCCGAGACGACCGGGCTTTTGGCAATTGTTCGCTTGAAGCAGCTTAGTTCGTCGCTGCCGGAGCGTTCGCGTCAGGCAGCGGCTGAGGCGTGTCGGCCAGCGTGCGCAGATAGGCAATGACGTTGGCGCGATCTTCTTCCTTCGGCAGCCCGGCAAAGCCCATCGCCGTCCCGGCAATGAATTTCTTCGGAGCTTCGAGGAAATGATAAAGATGATCGTAGGTCCACTTTTCGCTGCTGCCCTTGGAAAAATCCTTCATGGCGGAGGAATAGGCAAAACCTTCATGCGAGGCGATCGGGCGATCGACGACGCCCCAGAGATCAGGACCGACCTTGTTCGGCCCGCCCTTGGTGCCGTCATGACAGGCCTGACACTTCTTGAAGATCGATTCGCCGGCCTTGGCGTCGGCTTTTTGCAGCAATTGCGCAATCGGCGTTTCCTGCTTGGCGGCGGCCTCCTTGCCGCCTGCCCCGCCAGAGGTCTCTTCAGCGGCGATAATTGCGAAGCCCGGCTTTTCGGGTGTCTCTGAATGGAAAATAAATCCCGACGCGAGCGACACGGACTTCAGCACAAAAAGTGTGGCCAGAAGTGCCCCGACACCCATGTTCACGTAGGATGAATTCATCTGCTATGCTCCCCTCGCCCCCGGCAGCGGCTGCCGGCCCATCTTGAATTCGCGCGAAACCTATGTCTTTTGACTGTTTCTTGCAACTCTGTAAACGGTCTCCACCGTGAGACTTTTTGACACTTTTCCGGCGGGAATAGAAGGCCCAACAATGACAGATCCCAACTTGGACAAGACGCTGGTACTCATTCCTGCCCGGATGGCCTCCACACGCCTGCCCGGCAAACCGCTCGCCGATATCTGCGGTCTGCCCATGATCGTACAGGTTGCCAAACGCGCACGCGAGGCGGCGATCGGTCGCATCGTCGTCGCCGTCGACCATGAGGACACCTTTGCCGCCGTCAAGAATGCGGGCTTCGAAGTCGTGATGACGCGCACCGATCATCAATCCGGCTCGGACCGAATCTATGAAGCCCTGCAGGCCGTGGATCCCGAAGGCCGCGCCGAGATCGTCGTCAATGTCCAGGGCGATCTGCCGACCATCGATCCCGAGACCATCCGCGCGTCGCTGCGGCCGCTGGAAGATCCGGCGGTCGATATCGCCACGCTGACCGTCGAGATCAGAGACGAGGAAGAAAAGACGCTGCCGAGCGTCGTCAAGGTCGTCGGCTCGGCCATTTCGGAGCATCGCCTGCGCGCGCTCTACTTCACACGCGCCACTGCGCCTTACGGCAACGGGGCGCTTTATCATCACATCGGCCTTTATACCTATCGCCGCGCCGCGCTGGAGAAATTCGTCAGGCTCGGCCCTTCGACACTGGAAAAACGCGAATCACTGGAGCAGTTGCGGGCGCTTGAGGCCGGCATGCGCATCGATGTCGAGATCGTTGACACGATACCACTCGGTGTCGATACTCCCGCCGACCTCGAAAAGGCCCGCCGGATTCTTTCCGGCGCCTCTCTCTGACGGAATTTCCCCAAAGGCAGTCCCATGATCACCAAGACCAACAAGATCTCTTTCCAGGGCGACTACGGCGCCAATTCCGACATGGCTTGCCGTGATATGTTCCCGACGATGGAGCCGCTGCCTTGCCAGACCTTCGAGGACGCCTTCACCGCCGTCGATAATGGTGAGGCCGATCTCGGCATGATTCCGATCGAGAACACGATCGCCGGTCGGGTCGCCGATATCCATCATCTGCTGCCCGAATCGCGACTGCATATCGTTGGCGAATATTTCATGCCGATCCACTTCCAGCTCATGGTGCTGCCGGGCGTGAAGAAGGAAGATATCCGCACGGTGCACAGCCACATCCATGCGCTTGGCCAATGCCGCAAGGTCGTACGCGCCAATGGCTGGAAACCGATCATCGCCGGCGACACGGCGGGTGCGGCAAAGCTCGTGCAGGAAACCGGCGACCGCACCATGGCGGCGCTCGCGCCGCGATTGGCGGCCGACCTCTATGGCCTCGAAATCGTTGCGGAAAATGTCGAGGATACCGAAAGCAACGTGACGCGTTTCGTCGTGCTGTCGCGCGACGAGAACTGGGCGCAGCGCAGTTCGCCCGAGGAAAAGATCGTCACTACCTTCGTCTTCAACGTGCGCAACATTCCGGCTGCGCTCTACAAGGCCCTGGGGGGCTTTGCGACCAACGGCATCAACATGACGAAGCTCGAAAGCTATCAGCTCGGCGGCCGTTTTGTAGCGACGCAGTTTTACGCCGACATAGAGGGCCATCCGTCCGACGCGCATGTGCGCCGCGCGCTGGAGGAGTTGCGGTTCTTCTCAGAGAAGGTCCGCATCCTCGGCGTCTATAAGGGGCATCCGATGCGGGGCGATCTTTAAGCAGGTTGTCTCGGAGGCCACCTCGTCCTTCGAGGCTTCGCTCTTCGCGCTCCGCACCTCAGGATGAGGCGGAGCAGGTTATGCGGTTGGTTGGGCGCACGAAGATCAGCCCTCATGGTGAGGTGCGAAAGCCCAAAGGGCTGCAGCCTCGAACCACGAGGGCGGGTTGCGATACCGGTACGATTTCCATCCAACGGTTATCCGTCCGCTTTGGTGACGACCTCGATGTGGTGTCCGTCTGGATCAATGACGAAAGCCGCGAAATAATTTGGCCCATAATGAGGCCGAAGACCCGGCGTGCCGTTGTCCGTGCCGCCATGAGCCAAGGCCGCCTTATAGAACGAGGCGACAGCGTCACGGTTTGGTGCTGCAAAAGCGAGGTGGAAGCCTGAGCCGGGAGCGCGAGCCTCCCTGCCACGCAATTTGATGGCGAACTTATCGCCATCACCGGGCGGACCATATCCGATCGCCTGCTCAGGCTCGCCCGGATTCAAGTCTTCCCAAACCCTGACATAGCCGAGTGGCGCGAAGGCGGAGTCGTAGAACGCGGCGGCCTTCTCGATATCCGAGACACCGAATGAAATATGATGCAGCAATTGGTCCTCGCATGGCATTAGATTTATTGATCAGTCTCTTCTCCGAATGCCGGAAGTCAACTGGATCGATCGGCATACCTACTCGGCAAGCCACTTTGATGAAGCGATCTCTAGCCGTCGCCTCTAGCCCCTCATTCGGCCTATCGGCCACCTTCTGCCCGCTCGCGGGGAGAAGGGGATAGACGCGCCCCCAGCCTACCTTCCATCATCGGGCTTAGCGAGGGTCTGAGGTCGTCCCCTCTCCCCGTCAAAACGGGGAGAGGGCTAGGGTGAGGGGCGAATCGCGATTATAACTTATTTATCCGGCTCACAAACCCGCAGTCGATGACCGTCGGGATCGAGCACGACGAAGGTCGGGCCGAAATCCATGGTCGTCAGTTCCTGTGCTATTGGCAAGCCGCGGGCCTTCCAATCCCGATAGTGCTTTTCGACAGCGCCGTCGCCTTCGACCATAAAGCCCAGTTCGCCTCGACTGCCGATGGCGGAGGGCTGGGGCTCGACGTTGCTGCGGCGCCAGAGACCGAGGTTGAAACCATTGTCGAGCCCGAAGGCGACGAAATTCGGCGAGGCAAAGGCGGGTTCGCGGCCGAGCAGGTCACGGTAGAACGGCGTGCTTTCGCCGGGATCCTTGACATAGAAAATGATGAGGTTGGGGCTGGTCATTTGGACATTCCTCTTGGGTTTTAGGGATATGAAGGCATGATGGATGCTGCCCGGCAGGCAAGGCGAAACCTGCCGGTGATGGAATTGTCAGGGGATGGTCGATTGAGGATGCGCCTTTAGCGCATCCAGTCTTCCTCATGGTACGGGGCGCGGCCGTCCAAGAAGCCCAGATCGCGCTTCACGGAATCCGTCGCGTCTTCGAGATCGAGGCGATCTCGGCTGCGAGCAAGATAGTCGAGCCCAACCCGCAGAAGGCGGACCGGCCATGCCGGCGCAGAAATATCCTTGCCGTTGCGCGCCTCGATGACGCCGCGATGGGTTTGTTTCGTGACGATGAAAGCGTGACTTGCCATGATCGGTCCTCCTTCCTGCTTGGGATGGTGGCCATCATAGTCGTGCATACTGACAGTTTCTGGCAGTAGCGTTTCGTCGGCAATCAATCGTGGAGCATGCCCTCTCGGGCATTCCATTCCCTGGCGAGGGTAACGCGGCGGCGTGGATAGCGCGCCTCCAGCACCGCGAAATCGACGATGCGGTCGGCGCGGAAATGGCGAAAATCCTGGCGCAGCTCGCACCAAGCCATGATAATGCGGGCATTGTCGAAATAACCGAGCGCAAAGGGCCAGATGCGCCGGGTCGAAATGGCGCCGTTCACGTCGCCATAGGTCAATTGCACCATGCGTTCCGTACGGATCGCCTTGCGCATGAGCGAAAGATCAGCCTTGTCCTCGGTGATGCGCCGCGTGGCGACGACCACTGCCGCCTGATCGACCGCCTCGCGCATCTCGGCGGGCAGCACGGCAGCGATCTTGGCAAGGGCGTCGGCACCGGCTGCGGCCAATCGCGAATCGGTGGCGCGCGCGACCCATCTTGATCCCAGCACCAGCGCCTCGATCTCATCCTGCGAAAACATCATCGGCGGCAGCATGAAGCCTGGCTTCAGGACATAGCCAATGCCCGGTTCGCCTTCGATCATGGCACCCTGCGTCTGCAGGCTTGCGATATCGCGATAAAGCGTGCGCAGGCTGACGCCGGTCTCTTCGGCGAGGATCGCGCCGCTGACGGGACGGCGATAGCGCCTCAGCGTCTGCAGCAGGGTCAGCAGCCGTTCCGAGCGCGCCATGACGAGCGCCTATCGTTTCCATTCCACCCAGTCGCGCATCAGGCGATGGGCGATGGCGCCCTTGGGCGGCGAAGTGTTGCCGGAGGGCGAGACGCGATCGAGCATGGCGAGCGTCTCTTCCGGCGTGAACCAGCGGCAGTCGTCCAACTCGGCAACATCCATATGGATCTCCCTCGACTTCGCCTCGGCGTAGCAGCCGATCATCAGGGAATGCGGCATCGGCCAGGGCTGCGAGGCATGATAGCGCACACGGCCGATGTGGATACCGGATTCCTCACGCGTCTCGCGGCGCACGGCATTTTCGATCGTTTCGCCCGGTTCGACGAAACCGGCGAGGCAGGAATACATGCCCGGTGCGAAATGATGGCTGCGGCCGAGCAGGCAGAGATTTTTCTCCTCGTCGATCGTCAGCATGATGACGACCGGATCGGTGCGCGGAAAGATCATGTGTTCGCAGGCGGTGCAGACGCGCTTGTAGCCGCCGATGCGAAGCTCCATGACCGAGCCGCACCGGCCGCAGAAGCGGTTGTCGCTGTTCCAGCGGATAAGGCTCATGCCTTGCGCGGCTTCGCCGAGAATCTCGCCTTCGAGCAGCAGATCGCGCCAGAGCGAGCGCATGTCGGCGGGCTTGTAGTGGCTGGCGAGATCGTCGGCATTGATGCGCACCGGCACGGCCAGCCGCGGCTCGCCGGTCTTGCGGTAGCCGAGCAGCACCGCCGCTTCCCAGTCCGGATCAAGTTCCTGCAGCTCGTAGCGGGCAAACAGCGGGTCGAGGACCTGACCGTCGTGCTTCAGAACAAGCCGATCCTGGGCGAATGCCAGGATATGCGTGCCTTCCTTGGCGAGCGCGTGCTTGATCGATTCCTCGTCGCGGTGCTCGGCGTCCCGATTAAGCTGATTTTCCGCAAAGGCGGTGAGGCTGCTCGCTTCCGGGTGAGGGGCATCCGTAGAGAAGATTGAATGATTCATTGTGAAAGCGTTTCCCGCAACTTGGCTATGAAGCTGTTCATATCTTCGTCCGCATAGGGTTCCGCTTTGCCATAGCCCCAGATTGGGCCGGGCCAATTCGTGTCCCCTTCGAACCGCGCAATGACATGAACATGAAGCTGACGGACGATATTTCCAAGAGCCCCGATGTTGATTTTTGTCGCCCCCGTCACTGTCTTCAACGCGGCGCCGACCTTATTGGTCTCGAAGGTCAGCAGCACCTGGTCGAGCGGCGTCAGCTCGAATATTTCCGATATTCCGGGCCGGTGGGGCACCAGCAACAGCCATGGCCAGCGGCGATCCTTCATCAGCCGAACGTCGCAAAGGCCGGTCATGGCGACGGAAACGCTGTCATTCGCCAGACGATCGTCGAGCGCAAAATCCTGCAATGGGTCTTCCTCCGATGTTTTATCAAATGTTTAGCAGTTTTTTTTGACCTTGGCTTGCTTTTGATGCCGATATTGCCGATATGTGCATCCGGGAGGTTGGTGGTGGACGAGCCACTCGCCAACCGGGTCAGGTCCGGAAGGAAGCAGCCCTAACGAGCCCGGCACGGGTCATCGTGCCAGCCTCCCACCCTTTCCGAAAGCAAGGCCCGGCTTTCTGCGGGCAATAAGCAGGGCGATGAGCGACACCGAGCGACAAGCAAAAGATGCCGCTTCGACCGGCACCGGTTACCGGGTGCTGGCCCGCAAATACCGGCCGAAAGATTTTACCGACCTGATGGTCGGCCAGGAGCCGATGGTTCGCACGCTGACCAATGCGTTCGAGACCGGCCGCATTGCCCAGGCCTACATGCTGACCGGCGTACGCGGCGTCGGCAAGACGACGACGGCCCGCATCCTGGCGCGCGCCCTCAACTACAAGACCGCCGAGATCGACCGCCCGACCATCGACCTGCGCGAGCCCGGCCAGCATTGCCAGGCGATCATGGAAGGCCGGCATGTCGACGTCATCGAGATGGACGCCGCCTCGCATACCGGCATCGACGATATCAGAGAGATCATCGAACAGGTGCGCTACCGCCCGGTTTCGGCGCGCTACAAGGTCTATATCATCGATGAAGTGCACATGCTGTCGACGGCCGCCTTCAACGGGCTGCTGAAAACGCTGGAAGAGCCGCCGGAGCATGTGAAGTTCATCTTCGCCACCACCGAGATCCGCAAGGTGCCGATCACGGTGCTGTCGCGCTGCCAGCGCTTCGACCTCCGCCGCATCAGCGCTTCCGATCTCGTCGGCCTGTTCACCACCATTGCCGCCAAGGAAGGCATCGAGGCGGAGCCGGAAGCACTCGCCATGATCGCCCGCGCCGCCGAAGGTTCGGCCCGCGATGGGCTGTCGCTGCTCGATCAGGCGATCGCCCATGGCAGCGGCGTGGTTGCGGCGGATGCCGTCCGCTCGATGCTGGGGCTTGCCGACCGCGCGCGCATCGTCGATCTCTTCCACCATATCATCAAGGGCGATGTCGCCGCCGCATTGGCGGAATTCAACAGCCAGTATGAAGCCGGCGCCAATCCTGTCGTCGTACTGACCGACCTTGCCGATTTCACCCATCTCGTCACCCGTCTGAAATATGTGCCCGATGCCGCCCACGATCCGTCGCTGAGCGAAGTCGAGCGCACGAAGGCGGCCGAATTCGCGCAAGGCGTGGCGGTCACCACGCTGTCGCGCTTCTGGCAGATGCTGCTCAAGGGCATACCAGAGACTGAAAGTGCCGCCCGTACGGCTGGTGCCGCCGAAATGGTGCTGATCCGTCTGGCGCATGCCGCCCATCTGCCGGCGCCGGAAGATGCGGCGCGTCGGCTTGCCGAATTTTCGGACGGCAATGGTGGCGGGACTCGTCCATCGCCGGCCCCGTCGGGCGGCAACGGCATGGGAACGCCGGTCTCCTATCAGGGCAACGTCATGGCGCGCGCGGTCGAAACCGCACCATCGCGGCCCGCGCCGTCGCCATCGGCCCCGGTCGCCATGCTGCGCTCGGTTCCGAATACGAAACCGCAAGAAAGCCCCGTTGTCGGCCGAATCGAGCCAAAACCCGCCGAAGCGCCGAAGCCGTTGGTTCCCGTCAATTCGATGGCCGATATCGCAGAACTTGCCGGCCAGAAGCGCGATCCGAAAGTGAAGGCGCTGGTGCGCAGCTTCGTTCGTCCGGTGCGGCTGGCGCCTGGCCGGCTCGACGTCAGCCTCGCGCCTGGCGCGCCGACAACGCTGCTGAACGAACTTGCCGTCAAGCTGAAGGAATGGACCGGCATCCATTGGATCGTCAGCCTTAGCCGTGAGCAGGGCGAGCCGACGCTGGTGGAGGCCGAGGCAAACGCGCAGCAGCAGCGGGTCGCCGATGCCCGCCAGGATCCGGACGTGGCGGCAATCCTGTCACAATTTCCGGGCGCAAAGATCATCGACGTTCGCGTGCGCGCGCCGGATGCGGAGGAAGAAGAACAAACCGCCGCGCCCGCAACTGCCGAATCCGTCGACGGCGATATCCTTCCAGGCGATGATATCGAATTCTAAGGGTATGATACCAAATCGAAGAGCCGTACAATAAAAGCAGAAAGCGGTTTTCGACGTAGATTGTAACCAAAATAACAAGATAAAGACGAAAAAGAAGGACCAGCAACGATGCGCGACATCATGGGCATGATGGGCAAAGTGAAGGAAATGCAGGCCAAGATGGAAAAGATGCAGGCGGAGATCGCCGACATCCGGGCCGAAGGCAAAGCCGGCGGCGGTCTCGTCAGCGTCACCGTGAACGGCAAGAGCCAGATGCTGGCGATCAAGATCGATCCGTCACTTTTCAAGGAAGAGGACGTCGAAATCCTCGAAGACCTGATCGTCGCTGCAAATAAGGACGCTCAGGAAAAGGCCGAGGCGCTGGCCGCCGAAAAGACCCGCGAACTGACTGCCGGCCTGCCGATCCCGCCCGGTTTCAAACTGCCGTTCTGAGAAGCGCTTCTTTCAGCGTAGGCGAGCTCAACGCCCCCTCGTCTTGCGGATGAGCTCGCGGCCGATCGGTTTCGCCGGCTCATTGCGCAACACCAGCGACGTGGTCACGGCGCCGTGGCGGGCGATGGAATCGACGATGGTTTCAAGGTCCGATGGTGTCGGCACCAGGACCTTCAACAGGAAACAATCCTCGCCGGTCAGCCGCAGGACCTCGATAATCTGCGGCATTTCCGAAAATTTTTTCAGGCAGGGGCGTATATGCTCATGGGTCGTCCGCAGCCGGACGACGGCCATCATGCCGAGGCCGACGGCGTTGGGATCGATGACGGCGCGATAGCCGGTAACGATGCCACGCTCCTCGAGCCGCTTGAGACGTTCGGACGCGGCGGGCTGCGAAAGCCCTACCCGGCGGCCGAGTTCCGATACGGAAATCCGCCCATCCTCCTGCAGGATTTCGATCATCGACAGATCGGTCGGGTCCAGCTCTTTCTCGAAGCTTTCCATTGCGACACCTTGAATTCATCGGCCGACGTAGGTTTTATCCGATGGATTGCGATGTCAACCGGCGATGCAGCATGTCAACTTCCCTCCGTCAAAACAGTAAGAGAGGAAAGACATGAGCCATATCATCGTCCTGCCCGGCCTTGGCGGTTCGGGGGAAGGTCACTGGCAGACTCTGTGGGAACAAGAAAATCCTGAGATGCGCCGCTTTCAGCCGGCAAGCTGGGATAGGCCGGAATTGGCCGATTGGCTCGCCGCGCTCGACCGGGAGATCAGCGGCTTCAAAACACCGCCGGTTCTCGTCGTCCATAGCCTCGCCTGCCAGTTGGTCGCGCACTGGGCGGCATCCGCGCCGGCAAGAATCCTCGGCGCTTTCCTCGTCTCGGCACCCGATCCCACGGGCGACATCTATCTGACGGAGGCTCCGAGCTTCGCCAATCCGCCGCGCCAAAGACTGCCGTTTCCGTCGCTCCTCGTCACAAGCACCAACGATCCCTTCGGCTCGTTCGCCTATGCGACGGAAAGTGCTACGGTCTGGGGCAGCGAATTGATAAATGCCGGCGCGCTCGGCCATATCAATGCAAATTCGGGAATCGGCGATTGGCCGGAAGGGCGGGCGCTGTTCGACCGTTTCCGCACCGGGCTTGCCTAGGGATTGTCGTTAAGAAGCGCTCTCAGCTTATAGTGAATGGGTGCGGAGAGATAACGCGCCCGATCCTCCGGGGACAAACGCCTGCCAAAGGTTACCATCAATTCCGGCATAGTGACCTTGGCTCCAGCATAGGGGATATAGGTCACCGGCGTTCCGGCGGTGGCGGTACCGTTGTTGATGACGCGGCAATAGATGCCGGGACGGCCTGCCTGCGTATAGCGCTTGACGAATTTCGGATCGCCCATCTTTGCCGCAAACGTTGCGCAGGGAATGCGGGCCGAGGTTACCTCCAAAACCAGATCGTCGGTTATGAATCTGTCTCCGACCGCGACCTCGCGGTTGTCGAGCCCTTCGATGACGATATTTTCGCCGAACGTACCGGGTTCCAATTTGCGTCCCAGTTCGTTCGACCACCAATCCAGTGTCAGCGAACCCTCGACATAGACGGCCTGATCGCGTCCGCCGTGATGTTGACCGTTGCAGACGGCGTCGCCGATGATACCCTCGGCGTCGATCATGACCGCACCGCCGACCGCATGCTTGTTGATCCCGGTCCTGTAGCTCTTGCCGGGGAGTTTTTCGGCGGCACCGATGCAGACGGCCAGAATTTTCATAGGGCGATCATCCCTTCCGCGATTCCGTTCCGTCAGCATATGAGCTAAAAGCCTCCCATGGCAAAGCGAGTCACCGGCCCCGAAATTGAAAAACTCATCCAGCTTCTGGCAAAAGTGCCGGGCCTCGGTCCCCGCTCGGCGCGCCGCGCTGCGCTGCACCTGATCAAGAAGAAGGACCAGTTGCTCGGTCCCCTCTCCCATGCCATGGGCGAAGCCTATGACAAAGTGAAGATCTGCTCGCGCTGCGGCAATGTCGACACCGTCGATCCCTGCACCGTCTGCACCGATGATCGGCGCGATCAGTCCGTCATCATCGTCGTCGAGGATGTCGCCGACCTCTGGGCGCTGGAGCGGGCCGGCGCGATGAATGCCGCCTATCACGTGCTTGGCGGCGTGCTGTCGCCGCTCGACGGCATCGGCCCGGACGATCTCAACATCCGCGGCTTGATCGAACGCGTCAGCGAGGGCGGCATCCGCGAGATCATCATCGCCGTCAACGCCACCGTCGAAGGGCAAACCACAGCACACTATATAACCGACCAGCTTGCCGGCCTCGAAGTGAAAATCACCCGCCTCGCCCACGGCGTCCCGGTCGGCGGCGAACTCGATTACCTGGACGAAGGCACGCTGACGGCGGCGCTGCGGGCACGGACGACGATTTGAGGGAGAGACGGAGTATGAGGAGAGTACACACCCCCCTCTGTCACTTCGTGACATCTCCCCCGCAAGGGGGGAGATCGGTTGCTTGCAGCACGTCGTTCGCCAAACAGTCTGCCGCAGCATTCGCAGAAACTTCGAACTATCGATATGGCATGAAGCGCGCCGCTAACAATCTCCCCCCTTGTGGGGGAGATGTCCCGAAAGGGACAGAGGGGGGTATCTCTCGGCATATTCTGCGCTTGCTTATCCTCCTCCTCGCGCTCCTCCCCGTCCCCGCCCTCGCCGCCTCAAAGGCCGATGTCGAGGCGCAGTTCCAGACTTGGGTGCAGAAGGATCTTTGGCCGGAAGCGCAGAAGGACGGCGTTTCCGAAAGGACCTTCAAGGCCGCTTTTTCCGGCGTGACGCTGAATTGGGATCTGCCGGATCTCGTGCCGCCGGGTTTTCCAAAGCCTAAGGAACAGCCGCAGACGCAGGCGGAATTCTCCTCGCCCGCTCCCTATTTCAACGAGGCGCGGCTGCAGAGACTGGCGGCGACTGGGCGCAGCTTCGCTTCGCAATATGGCCCGACGCTGAAAAGGATCGAGAAGGTCTATGGTGTGCCCGGGCCGATCGTGCTGGCGATCTGGGGCCGGGAGACCGGCTTCGGAGCGGCGAAGCTGCCGAATTCGGCGGTCCAGGTGCTTGCGACCAAGGCCTTCATGTCGACGCGCAAGGAGATGTTCCGCACCGAACTTATCGCAGCGCTCGGCATTCTCGAACATGGCGACGTCACGCCCGATCAGTTCTTGGGCTCCTGGGCCGGCGCGCTCGGCCAGCCCCAGTTCATGCCGACCAGCTATCTGAAATATGCGGTTGATTTTGACGGCGACGGCCATCGCAACATCTGGACGTCGGTGCCGGATACGCTTGCTTCCATAGCCAACTATCTGGTGCAGAAGGGTTGGCAGCGCGGCCGCGGCTGGGGTTACGAAGTGACGATCCCGGAAAACGTATCCTGCGCGCAGGAGGGGCCGGATCTCGCCAAGTCAATTTCACATTGGAGCTCGCTCGGGATTGCCAGGATTTCCGGCAAGGCTTTTCCATCAGACGAGTTGCGCGCCAGCGGCATGATGCTGGTGCCGGCCGGGCGCGACGGGCCGGAATTCATCGTCACGCCGAATTTCTACATCATCAAGGAATATAATAATTCCGATCTCTATGGCCTCTATATCGGCAATCTCGCCGACCGTATCGCCTATGGTTCCGGTGCCTTCCAGGGCCAATGGGGCGATGTCGGCAAGATGCTGCGCTCCGACGTCGCCGGCATGCAGATGACATTGGAGCACAAGGGATACGACGTCGGCGGCACCGACGGATTGCCGGGCTACAAGACCCGGCGCTCGATCGGCCAATGGCAGGAAAAGAGCGGCCGCAAACCCACCTGCTATCCCGACAGCTCCATGCTCGGTGTGCTGAAATAAGCGGAATTCGGCGGCAGACGCCAGCAGGGGGCAGCTTTCGGCGGTGTGGTCATGGCCGCTTGAAACGTGGTGAGAATTACCTGTGAAATCAAAGCTCCCGATGGAAGCCGTTCATTCGAGGTTGCGCATTTCTGTGTCCATCCAGCCACAGAATTGCCGGACCGCTCTCGACTCCGAGCGGCGCTGGTAGCGATAGGTTCCGGTCTCGACCGCCTCATATCCTGGCAGGGTTACCAGTGCGCCCGATTTGGTTTCTCTGCCCGTCAGAATCGTCGGCGCAAGCACCATCCCTAGACCGGCAACACAGGCATGAAGAGCAGCGTCGTCGGTGTCGAAAGCGTGGGCGAAGGACAGTCCAGTTAGCGAAACACTAAACGTCTCGCACCAGAGCTTCCAATCCCAGTTGTCCACACTGCATTGAAGAGCCGGCAAATGCCGAATGGCAATCTCCCGATTATTGGCATCTTTTGCCAGCAGGCCCGGAGAAACGACCGCGCGGCGCAGGTCGCTAGTCAGGAACTCCCATCCTTCCGTCGCGTCCCCTGTCCGGAAATAACGGATGCTGACATCAGAGTCGGGGACGGCTGGAAAACCTCGTGCAGAACTCGTTTCCACCCGAACGCGCACCTGTGGGCAGAGCGCGCGAAAACGATCTAGTGACGGGATGAGCCAACGCAACGCAAGCGACGTCGTGGCATGGACGCTGATTTCGTTTTCGTCGCGATAAAGGGCATCAGCCGAACGCTCGATGAGCTTGATCGCCGGTGCGACTTCCTCATAGAACCGTCGTCCCATGTCGGTGAGCGAAACCGTGTTATTTCCGCGGCGGAAGAAGCTCACCCCAAGCTCATCTTCTAGCTTTTTGAGCTGGTGGCTCACCGCGCCGGAGGTAACGCCGAGTTCCGCGCCAGCGGCCGTCAGGCTGCCGGTGCGTGCCACGATCGCGAAGACTCTGACGGCATTGAGAGAGACGCGATGTCTTTGCTGCATGAATTTTCCTCAAGCTCCCCGCAAATTCCTCGTTTGAGCATCCCACGAAAATCGAGCACAAGTTGACCCGAAAAGCCCATCAGCATGGGCAATGCATTCAAACCTATCTTCCATCCATACCAAAGCCATAGCATGGGCGGTGGTCGAGACAGCATTATTTTCTTTATTCCGCGCTCGCCGGCGGCAGCCCTTTATTATTTCGCCAATCCAAAGGTCTTTGATGTTTCTACATCGCTACCGCGACTTGATCGTGCCCTTCACACCAAATGCCGCGATGCCGTTCCGCTCGCCCACGGTTCGTGCCGTTCTCGCGCTGTCGTTGACTCAACTCATCGGCTGGGGTGCAACCTTCTATTTGCCAGTGGTGACCGGGCCTGCCATGGCCGCCGAGTTGGGCTTGGCGCTGCCCATGGTCATGGCAGGACCGACAATAATGCTTGTCATCATGGCCCTAGTATCCTGGCCGCTCAGCACCGCGTTCGAGCGCCATGGCGCGCGCCCGATTATGACCTTGGGATCGCCGGTGGGCGCAGCCGGCCTGCTGATCATGGGCCTTGCGAACGGTTCGGTGTCTTATGTTCTGTCGTGGATCATTCTTGGCCTCGCCGGTGCCTGCCAGTTAACGACACCCGCGCAGATCGCGGTGACCGAGATCGCTGGCGAGAAAGCGCGGCAGGCGCTCGGCGTGTTGATCATGGCCGGCGGGCTAACATCAACCATCGTCTGGCCGCTGACGGGATTTCTGCAGGCCCAGTGGGGCTGGCGCGCCACGACACTGGCCTATGCCGCCCTCATGCTGCTTGTCTGCATGCCACTGCATTGGACCACGCTTGCCCCCCGGCCCACGGAAAAATCGGCCGTGAAGGCGGCCGCCGAACCTACCGGCATCGATAGGCCGAGTTTCGCCCTGCTAGCCACAAGCTTTGCCGCCAATGGCTTCGTAACCTGGGGATTTGCCCTTACGATTATCATCCTGTTCGAGGCTTCAGGCCTCGATCACGCCAGTGCGCTGGCGGCCGCGGCCTTTATCGGTATTGCGAAATGGGCGGGGCGCATGGTCGATTTCCTCGGCGGCCGGCGCTGGTCAGGCTTCGATACAGGCCTTGCTGCCTTTGCCCTGTTTCCACTGAGCTTCATCGTTCTTTTGCTGACCAGCAGCTTCATCGGCGCCGTGTTTTTCGCCGCGCTCTATGGCATTGCCAGCGGCGTCGCCGCCGTGACTAACGCCATGATACCGTTGCAGATTTTCCCCGCCGGCGCCTATGCCCGCGCATCGGCGAAGCTGGCCGTGCCCCTCAACCTTTCCTTTGCCGCTGCACCGCCGGTATTCGCCGCCATCATGACCTCTGCCGGTCCTAATGCGGCTCTGTGGCTGGCCTTTGCGGTCTCGATTTTTGCCTTCTGCACGCTTTTCAGTCTTTTGCTGCTGCACCGCAGAATGAATAACGCTTCACAACGGAACTGAATCTCTGAACCTCGATATGAGGATAGAATTCCGGAAATAATCCGCCGAGCCGGGTTTCGGTGCGAAGACCTTGCAATTTGGTGGGAACGGGCTTATATCGGCATCAAATTCTTGATCGTGTGATGAAGAGTGGGCCGCAAGGACCCGCTCTTTTTTATTAGCTCGATCTCCAAATGCATGGACAATGCAGGAGTGAACGCTTGTCGGAAGAGACAAACGCAGACAATGTCAATGAACCGCGGCTGATCGTCGAAACCGGTCTCGACCAGCGGATCGCCGCCATCATCGAGCCCGTGCTCGTCGGCATGGGCTTCCGCTTGGTGCGCGCGCGCCTCCTCAATCAGAACGGCCTGACATTGCAGATCATGACCGAGCGCAACGACGGCACCATGACCGTCGAGGATTGCGAAGAGGTCTCGACGGCGATTTCGCCGGTGCTGGATGTGGAAGATCCGATCGATAAAGCGTATCATCTGGAAGTGTCTTCGCCCGGCATCGATCGTCCGATGGTGCGCAAATCGGATTTCAGCCGCTGGATCGGCCATCTCATCAAGTGCGAGACCTCGATCCTGGTTGATAACCGCAAGCGGTTCCGCGGCAAGATCGCCGATGTCAGCGCCGACGGCTTTACGATCGAGCGCGACCAGGTTGCCTACGGGGAAGAACCGAAGGTGACCATTCCGTTCAGCACGCTGGCCGATGCCAAGCTGATCCTGACGGACGATCTCATCCGCGATGCACTGCGCGCCGACAAGCTGGCGAAAGCCGAGGCTGCGAACCAGAACGAAGCGGACGACGAAGAAGAATAACCGATCAACGAACCGCCGTACGGGACGGGAACCCCAGGGCAGGAAGACGGAGACTAAAGACAATGGCAGTCAGTGCGAACCGGCTAGAGCTTCTGCAGATCGCAGATGCAGTGGCGCGCGAAAAGGTCATCGACCGCGAGATCGTGCTTGCCGCAATGGCGGACGCGATCCAGAAGGCCGCGCGTTCGCGTTACGGCACGGAGTCGAACATCCGCGCCGACATCAACCCGAAGACCGGCGAAATCCGTCTGCAGCGCCTGCTCGAAGTCGTCGAAAAGGCTGAAGACTATTCCACGCAGATCCCGCTGGAGCTGGCCCGCGACCGCAACCCGGATGCCGCGCTTGGCGATTTCATCGCCGATCCGCTGCCGCCGATGGATTTCGGCCGTATCGCGGCCCAGTCGGCCAAGCAGGTCATCGTGCAGAAGGTGCGCGAAGCCGAGCGTGACCGCCAGTTCGACGAATTCAAGGATCGCGTCGGCGAAATCGTCAACGGCACCGTCAAGCGCGTCGAATACGGCAACGTCATCGTCGATCTCGGCCGCGGCGAAGGCATCATCCGCCGCGACGAGATGATCCCGCGCGAAAACTTCCGCTATGGCGACCGCGTTCGCGCCTATGTCTACGACGTCCGTCGCGAACAGCGCGGCCCGCAGATTTTCCTGTCGCGCACGCATCCGCAGTTCATGGTCAAGCTCTTCACCATGGAAGTACCTGAAATCTACGACGGCATCATCCAGGTGAAGTCGGTCGCCCGCGATCCGGGTTCGCGCGCCAAGATCGCCGTCATCTCGAACGATTCGTCGATTGATCCGGTCGGCGCCTGCGTCGGTATGCGCGGTTCGCGCGTCCAGGCGGTCGTCGGCGAGCTGCAGGGCGAAAAGATCGACATCATCCCGTGGTCCAGCGAGCCGGCGAATTTCGTCGTCAACGCGCTGCAGCCGGCCGAGGTCGCCAAGGTCGTTCTCGATGAGGATGCCGAGCGCATCGAAGTCGTGGTTCCGGACGAGCAGCTCTCGCTCGCCATCGGTCGCCGCGGCCAGAACGTCCGCCTCGCCTCGCAGCTCACCGGCTGGGACATCGACATCATGACGGAAGCGGAAGAATCCGAGCGCCGTCAGAAGGAATTCAACGAGCGCACCAATCTGTTCATGGATGCGCTCGACGTCGACGAAATGGTCGGCCAGGTTCTGGCCTCGGAAGGCTTTGCCGCCGTCGAGGAGCTGGCTTATGTCGATCTCGACGAAATTTCGTCCATCGACGGTTTCGACGAAGAGACCGCCCAGGAAATCCAGGATCGCGCCCGCGAATATCTGGAGCGCCTGGAAGCCGAAATGGACGAGAAGCGCAAGGCGCTCGGCGTGTCCGACGAGCTGCGCCAGATCAACGGCATGACCGCGCAGATGATGGTCGCTCTCGGCGAGGACGGCATCAAGACGATCGAGGACTTCGCCGGCTGCGCCGCCGACGATCTCGTCGGTTGGACCGAACGCAAGAACGGCGAAACGAAGAAGTTCGAAGGCCTGTTCTCCAAGCTCGAAGTCTCGCGCGTCGAGGCCGAGCAGATGGTCGTGCAGGCCCGCCTGCTGGCCGGCTGGATCACCGAAGCCGATCTCGCCGCTGAGGCGGAAGAGGCTACGGAGGATGAGGCCGAGCAGGAAGCATGATGAGCACCGAGGGGCCGGAGGCACCGCCTGAGGACGACGATCTCGGCGGTGGCGACGTGAACGGCCGCATGTGCATCGTAACACGCGAAAGCGGATCGCCGGATGAGCTGATCCGCTTCGTCGCCGCTCCGGACGGGACCGTTGTTCCCGATCTGAAGCGGCAACTGCCGGGACGCGGCTGCTGGGTCAAGCTCGACAGGGCGCTGGTGGACAAGGCAGTGGCGAAGAAATTGTTCTCTCGCGCCCTGAAGGCGGAGGTGACGGCACCGAGCGAGCTCGGCGCCACCGTCGACCGGCTTCTTGCGGCGCAACTCGCCGGGATGATGAACATGGCGCGCAAGGCGGGCCAGTTCGTCAGCGGCTCGTCGAAGGTCGATGGCGCCGTTCGCAACGGCTCGGCACTTGCCGTGTTCCATGCGATGGATGCCGCCGCCGACGGCGTTCGCAAGATCGATCAGGCACGCAAGGCCTGGCATCTTGGCATGGAGACTGAAAAGGAAATACCGTCATTTCGTGTCTTCACGGAGGCGGAAATGGAAGAACTGATGGGCCAGAACGCTTTTATCCATGCCGCAGCGCTTGCGGGGCAGGCAGGTGAGGGTGTAGTGAAGCGCGCAAACCTGCTCGAACGGTACCGCAACGGCGGTCAGTCCCGGGCAACGGGCGGCGCTGGCCGGCGAAAACAATGACGCGGTCACCGGCCGATGCCGGACGCCTCATTAAGGTACATGCATTGAACGACAGGGTCTGACGGACGATTCCGTACCCTGTCCGAAGGAACGGGAACGGAATGACCGACAATAAAGACGACAAGACGCTGAGTGTTTCGGGTAAGAAGACCCTCACCCTGAAGCCCTCAGGCGTGAACCAGGGCACCGTGCGCCAGGACATGGGCCGCGGTCGCACCAAGGCGGTCGTGGTCGAAACTCGCAAGCGCCGCCCGCTACGCCCTGAAGACGAAAAGCCGATGATCACCCCGACGACGACGGCTGCCGCCACGGCGTCCGTGACGCGCGTCGCGGAACCGACACCGCAGCCGCCGCGCCCGCCGCAGCCGGCTCCGCGCATTCATCAGCCAGGCGGCCAGCAGCAGCGACCGCAGCAATCCAACCAGAACAATCAGCAGCGCCCGCAGCAGGATCGTTCGTCGCGGCCGGTGGTTCTCAACCACCTGTCGGCCGGCGAGATGGATGCGCGACGCCGCGCACTTGCCGAAGCCCAGGCACGCGACGCCGCCGATGCGGTCCGCCGCGCCGAGGAAGAGGCTCGCCGCCAGCAGGAAGAAGAAGCACGCCGCATCGCCGAACAGGCCGAAGCTGCCCGCCGCGCCGCCGAAGAGGCTGCCCGCGCTGCTGAAGCTAAGGTTGAGACGCCCGTACCGGTCGAAGCCAAGACGGAAGCACCGAAGCCGGCTGTCCAGCCGGCTGCAGCGCCCGTCGTTGCCCGTCGCCCGGATACGGCTCCGCAGGCTGCACGGCCCGGCGCTGCTATCATGGAAACGCCGGCCAACCGCCGTCGGGTCAATGAAGAGGAAGACGATCGCGGCCCCTCGCGTGGCGGCCCGGCACGTGGCAAGCTCGTGCGCCCTGAGCCGGCAAAGCCTGTCACCACGCGCCCGAAGACGGACGATGACCGCCGCCGCGGCAAGCTGACGGTAACGACGGCCGATGTCGACGAAGACGGCAACGCCCGCGGCCGCTCGCTTTCGGCCATGCGCCGTCGTCAGGAAAAGTTCCGCCGCAGCCAGATGCAGGAAACACGTGAGAAGATCTCGCGTGAAGTCGTGCTGCCGGAAACCATCACCATCCAGGAACTGTCGCAGCGCATGTCCGAACGCGCCGTCGACGTCATCAAGTTCCTGATGAAGGAAGGCCAGATGATGAAGCCGGGCGACGTTATCGACGCCGACTTGGCCGAGCTCATCGCCGGCGAATTTGGTCATACCGTCAAGCGCGTGTCGGAATCCGATATCGAACAGGGCATCTTCAACGTTGCCGACGAGGATGGCGAGCTGATTTCCCGTCCCCCCGTCGTCACCATCATGGGTCACGTCGACCACGGCAAGACCTCCCTGCTCGACGCCATCCGCCACGCCAACGTGGTGGCCGGCGAAGCCGGTGGCATCACCCAGCACATCGGCGCCTATCAGGTCGAGCAGAACGGTCAGAAGATCACCTTCATCGACACGCCCGGCCACGCCGCCTTCACGGCAATGCGCGCCCGCGGTGCCCAGGCGACCGACATCGCTATTCTGGTGGTGGCAGCCGACGACAGCGTGATGCCGCAGACGATCGAATCGATCAACCATGCCAAGGCGGCGGGCGTTCCGATCATCGTGGCGATCAACAAGATCGACAAGCCGACGGCCAATCCGCAGAAGGTCCGCACGGAATTGCTGCAGCACGAGGTCTTCGTCGAATCCATGGGCGGTGAAGTGCTCGACGTGGAAGTCTCCGCGAAGAACGGCACCAACCTCGACAAGCTGCTCGAAGCCATCCTGCTGCAGGCGGAAATCCTTGATCTCAAGGCCAACCCGAACCGCACGGCGGAAGGCACCGTCATCGAAGCCCAGCTCGACCGCGGCCGTGGCTCCGTCGCCACCGTCCTCGTGCAGAAGGGCACGCTGCGTCCAGGCCAGATCGTCGTTGCCGGCGATCAGTGGGGCCGCGTACGTGCCCTGGTCAACGACAAGGGCGAGCATGTGAAGGAAGCGACGCCGGCGACGCCGGTCGAGGTTCTCGGTCTTTCGGGCACACCGGCGGCAGGCGACAAGTTCGCCGTCGTTGAAAGTGAAAGCCGCGCTCGCGAGATTTCCGAATACCGCCAGCGTCTGGCGCGCGACAAGGCGGCTGCCCGTCAGTCCGGTCAGCGCGGCTCGCTCGAACAGATGATGACCCAGCTCCAGGCTGTCGGCGTGAAGGAATTCCCGCTGGTGATCAAGGGCGACGTGCAGGGCTCGATCGAAGCCATTGCCGGCGCGCTGGACAAGCTCGGCACCGACGAAGTCCGTGCCCGCATCGTCCATTCGGGTGCAGGCGGCATCACCGAGTCCGACGTGTCGCTGGCCGGAGCATCGGACGCGGCGATCATCGGCTTCAACGTCCGCGCCAATGCCCAGGCTCGTACGCTGGCAGAGCGTGAAGGCATCGAAATCCGCTACTACAACATCATCTACGATCTGGTGGATGACGTGAAGGCGGCAATGTCGGGCCTCTTGTCTCCGGAACGGCGCGAAACCTTCCTCGGCAACGCCGAAATCCTCGAGGTGTTCAACATCACCAAGGTCGGCAAGGTCGCGGGTTGCCGCGTCACCGAGGGCAAGGTCGAGCGTGGCGTCGGCGTCCGCCTGGTGCGCGACAACGTCGTCATCCACGAAGGCAAGCTCAAGACGCTCAAGCGCTTCAAGGACGAAGTCTCGGAAGTCAATGTCGGCCAGGAATGCGGCATGGCGTTCGAGAACTACGAAGATATCCGCATCGGCGATACGATCGAGTGCTTCCGCGTGGAGCACATCACCCGCACGCTGTAAGCAGGATAGATTGGAACATTGGGACGGGCGCCGGAACATCCAGTCCGGCGCCCGAACCTTTTGGGAACAAGACAAATGGCAACAAGACCAACTTCTTCCGCGCCCTCGCAGCGCATGCTTCGCGTCGGCGAGCAGGTGCGTGCCGCGATCACCCAGGTTCTGCAGCGCGGCGAAGTGCGCGACGACCTGATCGAGCGCACGGTGATCTCCATTTCCGAGGTGCGCATGTCGCCGGATCTGAAGATCGCCACGGCCTATGTGACGCCGCTCGGCGTCGCCGACCATCAGACCGTCATCGAGACGCTCAATCGCCATGCGAAGTTCATCCGCGGCCGTCTCGGACCGCAGCTTCGGCAGATGAAATACATGCCCGAAGTCCGCTTCCGCGACGATACCAGCTTCGACAACTACCAGAAGATCGATGCGCTGCTGCGCTCGCCGGAGGTCCAGCGCGACCTCGAAGACGGCAATACCGACACCGACGAAGACCGATAACAGAGACAGAGAATGTCCAAACCACGCAAGCCCAAAGGCCGCCCGATTTCCGGCTGGCTGATCCTCGACAAGCCGGTGGACTTCGGCTCGACCGAGGCCGTTTCCAAGATCAAGTGGCTGTTCAAGGCGCAGAAGGCCGGCCATGCCGGCACGCTTGATCCGCTTGCCTCCGGCATGCTGCCGATCGCGCTTGGCGACGCCACCAAGACCGTTCCCTACGTCATGGACGGCCGGAAGATCTATGAATTCACCGTCACCTGGGGTGAGGAACGCAGCACGGACGACCTCGAAGGCGAGGTGACCGCGACCTCCGACCAGCGCCCGAGCGAAGAGAATATTCGTGCGCTGCTGGCGAAATATACGGGCGTCATCCATCAGATCCCGCCGCAGTTTTCGGCGATCAAGATCGCCGGCGAGCGCGCCTATGATCTTGCCCGCGATGGCGAAACTGTCGAAATTCCGTCGCGCGAGGTGGAAATTTTCCGCTTGACGCTGCTCGCCTGCCCCGATGCCAATACGGCGCATTTCGAAGTGGAATGCGGCAAGGGCACCTATGTTCGGGCGCTCGCTCGCGATTTTGGCCGCGATCTCGGCTGCTACGGCCATATTTCCGGGCTGCGCCGCAGTTTCGTCGCGCCTTTCGCCGAAGAGACGATGGTGCCGCTCGCCGATCTCGTCGCACTTGAGGCAATCGAGGATATGGACGAACGGCTCGCCGCCCTCGATGCTCTGCTGATCGATACGGCGGAGGCGCTGTCGGCACTGCCGCATCTCGTCATCAACGACGACCAGGCGCATCGTCTGAAGATGGGCAATCCCATTCTCGTGCGCGGGCGCGATGCGCCGGTTGCCGAGAGCGAGGCCTATGCCACGGCACGCGGCAAACTGATCGCCATCGGCGAGATCGGCCAGGGCGAATTCCGGCCGAAGCGCGTATTCGGCTGACCTTCGGCCAGCCCGTAAATACAGCTATTGCGGGTAATGGCGATGCGATATGCTCCCCGACGGGCCATGGCGACCCTCAAGGGAGAGAACATGCGCAGAATTACCCTCGGAATACTGGCAGTCCTTTCGTTGTTCCTCACCGTAGCGAGCGCGCATTCCGACGAGCGCTGGGCCGGGCTGCCGGCTTTTCCGCCGATGCCGCAGGCGGAGAAGAGCGGCATGGCCGATGTCAACGACATAAAGATGTATTATGCCGAATACGGTGCGGGCGACCCGATCCTCTTCATCCATGGCGGACTTGGAAATGCTGACGTCTGGGGCAGGCAGGTTGCCGATTTCGCTAGAGATCATCTGGTCATCGTTGCCGACAGTCGCGGGCATGGCCGCTCAACGCGCAGCCAAAAGCCCTTCGGTTGCGACCTGATGACCGCGGACTACGTCGCGCTGCTCGATTATCTGAAGATCGACAAGGTGACATTGGTCGGATGGTCTGATGGCGGCATCATCGGCATCGACATGGCGATGAAATACCCCAACAAGCTGACGCGCGTGATCGCTCAGGCGGCAAACGTCACAACCGATGGCGTAAAGCCTGACGTCATGAACAACAAGACCTTCAACGACTACATCAATGTCGCCGGCGACTATTACAGAAAGCTGTCGCCGACGCCGAACGAATACGATGCCTTCGTCAATCAGATTTCACAGATGTGGGCGACGCAACCGGCATGGACGGCAGCCGACCTTGGAAAGATAACGGTGCCTGTCACGCTTGCCATCGGTGACCATGACGAGGCGATCAAGCTCGACCATACGCAGATGATGGCGAAGGACATTCCGGGCGCAAAGCTCGTTATCCTGAAGGACGCTAGCCATTTCGCCATGCTCCAAGATCCCGAGGGTTACGATGCGATGATCCGCGATGCAATGGCGGGGCGCTGAAAGCCGCCCAGGGGAGAACCCTCTTTCCATTGGCGCTCATTTGGTTTATAGGCAGCGCCAGCATCGGGCCTGCCCGATTGCATTCGCGGCCAATGCTGGACGACATCCCGGCGTTTGGCGACATTATTTCCTCTCATAGAAAGGACCATCCGATGTCGATTACTGCTGAGCGCAAGGCTGCGCTGATCAAGGAATACGCTACCGCCGAAGGCGACACCGGTTCTCCGGAAGTCCAGGTTGCGATCCTGACCGAGCGCATCAACAACCTCACCGACCACTTCAAGGACCACAAGAAGGACAATCACTCCCGCCGTGGTCTCCTGACGATGGTTTCCAGCCGGCGCTCGCTTCTTGATTACCTCAAGAAGAAGGACGAAGGCCGTTATACCAAGCTGATCTCCAGCCTCGGTATCCGTCGCTAATCAAATTTCCGGCGGGCGTTCGCGTGAACGTCCGCCGGATGCTTATGAAGGGTTTGAAACCCGTCAGACTTGTTTCCGTGGCGCTTTCCGATTGCGCGATGTGAGACAGCCGGCAGGCCGGATGGGCCGGTTCTGCCAACACCAACCGTTGACCTGTCATGGGGCAGGATTGCCGGATGCTTTCAGCCGAAGCTTCATGCTTCGGCCGATCTTCGAAAGCCTCTCGTTGTCTTGCCCGTGATACGTCACACTTCGTGCGGTTGAAGATGCGCCTTGCCGATCCATGGACGACGGCGCCTTTTCCCGCACCACGCAAGGACAAGATATGTTCGATATCCATACCGTCGAAATCGAGTGGGCCGGCCGCCCGCTGAAGCTCGAGACCGGCAAGATCGCCCGCCAGGCCGATGGCGCCGTCATCGCGACCTATGGCGAAACCGTGGTTCTCGCCACCGTCGTTTCCGCCAAGTCGCCGAAGCCGGGCCAGGATTTCTTCCCGCTCACCGTCAACTACCAGGAAAAGACCTATGCAGCCGGCAAGATCCCCGGCGGCTATTTCAAGCGCGAAGGTCGCCCGAGCGAAAACGAAACCCTCGTTTCCCGCCTGATCGACCGTCCGATCCGCCCGCTTTTCCCGGAAGGCTACAAGAACGACACGCAGGTTGTCGTCACCGTCATCCAGCATGACCTGGAAAATGACCCGGACGTGCTGTCCATGGTCGCAACGTCGGCTGCCCTGACGCTGTCAGGCATTCCGTTCATGGGCCCGATCGGCGGCGCCCGCGTCGGCTACATCAACGGCGAATACGTGCTCAATCCGCATCTCGACGAGATGGATGAATCGAGCCTCGACCTCGTCGTCGCCGGCACGCAGGAAGCCGTTCTGATGGTCGAGTCCGAAGCCAAGGAACTGCCGGAAGACATCATGCTCGGCGCCGTCATGTTCGGCCATCGCGGCTTCCAGCCGGTGATCGACGCGATCATCAAGCTTGCCGAAGTTGCCGCCAAGGAACCGCGCGATTTCACTCCGGACGATTTCTCCGCGCTCGAAACCGAAATGCTCGGCCTTGCCGAAGCCGAGCTGCGCGAAGCCTACAAGATCACCCAGAAGGCCGATCGCTACGCCGCCGTCGACGCCGTCAAGGCGAAGGTCAAGGCGCACTTCCTGCCGGAAGAAGGCGAAGCCAAGTACACAGCCGAAGAAGTCGGCGCCATCTTCAAGCACCTGCAGGCCAAGATCGTTCGCTGGAACATTCTTGACACCTCCAGCCGCATCGATGGCCGAGACCTGCAGACGGTTCGTCCGATCCTCGCCGAAGTCGGCCTGCTGCCGCGCACGCACGGTTCTGCCCTCTTCACCCGCGGTGAAACGCAGGCGATCGTCGTTGCCACGCTCGGCACCGGCGAAGACGAACAGTTCGTCGACAGTCTGACCGGCATGTACAAAGAAAACTTCATGCTGCACTACAACTTCCCGCCCTACTCGGTCGGCGAAACCGGCCGCATGGGGTCTCCGGGTCGCCGCGAAATCGGCCACGGCAAGCTTGCATGGCGCGCCATCCACCCGATGCTGCCGTCGGCGGAACAGTTCCCCTACACGCTGCGTGTCGTCTCGGAAATCACCGAGTCCAACGGCTCCTCCTCGATGGCGACCGTTTGCGGCACCTCGCTGGCGCTGATGGATGCCGGCGTGCCGCTGGCAAAGCCGGTTGCCGGTATCGCCATGGGCCTGATCAAGGAAGGCGAGCGCTTCGCCGTTCTCTCCGACATTCTCGGTGACGAAGACCACCTCGGCGACATGGACTTCAAGGTCGCCGGCACGGAAGCCGGCGTTACCTCGCTGCAGATGGACATCAAGATCGACGGCATCACCGAAGAGATCATGAAGGTGGCCCTGAACCAGGCGAAGGGCGGCCGTCTGCACATCCTCGGCGAAATGGCCAAGGCCATCTCCGAAAGCCGCGGCCAGCTCGGTGAATTCGCTCCGCGCATCGAAGTCATGAACATCCCGGTCGACAAGATCCGCGAAGTCATCGGCTCCGGCGGCAAGGTCATCCGCGAAATCGTCGAAAAGACCGGCGCCAAGATCAACATCGAAGACGACGGCACCGTCAAGATCGCCTCGTCCTCCGGCAAGGAAATCGAAGCGGCCCGCAAGTGGATCCACTCGATCGTCGCCGAGCCGGAAGTCGGTCAGATCTACGAAGGCACGGTCGTCAAGACCGCTGATTTCGGTGCTTTCGTCAACTTCTTCGGCGCCCGCGACGGTCTTGTCCACATCTCGCAGCTCGCCTCCGAGCGCGTTGCCAAGACGACCGACGTCGTCAAGGAAGGCGACAAGGTCTGGGTCAAGCTCCTCGGCTTCGACGAGCGCGGCAAGGTTCGCCTGTCCATGAAGGTTGTCGACCAGGCGACCGGCCAGGAAATCGTTGCCGAAAAGAAGAAGGACGACGCGGCCGAATAAGCCGCGCCTTCACGCACGTTTCGGGGCGCGGGATCTTTCCGCGCCCTTTTTATATTGGATGCCGTCGGTCCGGCGTGATTTCGTTGAAATTGCGTGCCCGGCCCCTCACCCTAGCCCTCTCCCCGCAATGCGGGGAGAGGGGAATGCGACTGTGCTCGTTGATCGCTCTCCACCAAACCGAGGCATCTAGTCTTGCTCTGTCGTCCCCTCTCCCCGTCCCGACGGGGAGAGGGGTAGGGTGAGGGGCAAGCACGAGGTCGAAACGGCGCGTGCATCCGACAGACGAAACTCATTCCCACTGACGAGACCACGCCCATGAGCCGCGACGCCTTAAAGACCCTGTTCCATCCCTTTGCCTCCGGCACTGTCGACGCGCCCGGCGAGGGTGAGCGGATCCTGTTTCTCGGCGCGGAAGCCGGTTTTGCGCTGCCGGACGCCTTCGCCGCCGAGCTCTCCGCCGTTCAAGGGTTCAGGCCCTTCTATCGCCAGCTTCAGGCGCAACGTGTCGAGGTCACGCCGCAGATCGAGGGTGAGAATTATGACGGCGCGCTGGTGCTCTGCACCAAGCACAAGGGCGAGAACGAGGCCCATATCGCCGACGCTCTGACGCGCGTGAAGGCGGGTGGGCTGATCGTCGTCGCCGGCGGCAAGGAAGACGGCATTCAGCCGTTGCGCAAGCGCGTCGAAGGTTTTGGTCTCGATGTCGAGCACATGCCGAAATATCACGGCGTGGCGTTCTGGTTTGCGCGTCCGGCCGACACGAGCGCTCTGACCGCGCAATTGTCGAAGCCCGCGACGCGCATCGAAGGCCGGTTCACGACCGCTGCCGGCATGTTCTCGCATGATCGCATCGACGCTGGCTCCGAATTGCTGGCATCGCGTCTGCCGACCGATTTTTCCGGCGATGCCGCCGATTTCGGCGCCGGCTGGGGCTATCTCTCCGTGGAACTGGCGACCAGATCGCCGCGGACCGCGCGCCTGGACCTCTACGAGGCTCATTACGCCGCATTAGAGGCCGCCCGCGCCAATCTCCTGGAAAACTGCCCGAAGGTCGCCCAGCGCTTCTTCTGGCACGATCTGGCAAGCGAGCCGGTCAAGGACAAGTATGACCTGATCATCATGAACCCGCCCTTCCATGAAGGCCATGCCGCCGAGCCTTCGCTCGGCCAGGCAATGATCAAGGCGGCATCCTCGGCACTGCGCAGCGGCGGCCGCCTGATGCTGGTCGCCAATCGCGGCCTGCCCTACGAGCCGGTACTGGCGGAGAATTTCCGCGAACATGGCGAGACCTGCCGCAACGCTCGCTTTAAGGTGCTGTGGGCGAAGAAATAGGCGATGAAGGCGGCCAATGACCGCCTTTTTTATACGCGCGTGATTTAGCCGGTTCGGTTCGAACGGGGCAGCAGGTGATCCCTCAGGATCAGGAAGTTTCTTTCCACGACAAACCAGAGCGTCGCCGCCACGATGAAGCAAGTGGCGAAATAGATGATAAAGCCGGACAAGCCCTGAAGATTGCTCCTGCCGAATACCATCTGGTCGAGATGATAGATGCCCTTATGGGTCAGATAGAGGCTGTAGGAGAGCGTCGCGATGCCTGATATCGCCGGAAGATGCCAGCGCGCGATCCTAGGCTGCAGATCCAGCAATGCGCCGAGAATGAACGCCACTCCCGCCGAGAAGAGCGGAAAACCGACGACCGCGCCTGGAAGAGGCTGAAGCACAAGCGGCAGATTGGTTTCTGCGAACGGTCCGCGGATGGAAAAGATGACAAGCGCCGCTATCGCGAACGTGCTGCCAAGCCCGAGCGCGATGTATGGCGGCATGTATCTTTCCCATAGCAGCGGCTTGAACAGCCGGATCGCTGCGAGAACGACGCCGAACGTCAGTCCATCCAGTCGATTATAAGTCGGATAATAAACGTCTCTCAGATAGACAGCGAGCGCCGCCCTGTAGGCGTGCATTTCAGCAGCCGGGCCAACCTCGTTCTGCCAGAGCGCAAATCTCAGACCCATGCCGGCAATTACGATTGTCGTAATCAGAAAGGCGGTGAAGATCGCTGTCGCGCGCCGTTTCAGAAAGACGACGAGAACCGGCAGAACCAAATAGAAATGCTCTTCGACGCTCAGCGACCAGGCCTCGGTGAACGTGCCGCTCGAGCGCGGATCGAGCCCGAAATTGACCGTGAAGGTCAGGAACCGCCAGTCCGATTGCATCGTCGGCGCATCGCGCAAGAAGGGAATGAACGCGTAAAAGGCAAGCACGAGCAGAAAGGCCGGCAATATGCGGAATGCCCGGCGAAGGTAGAAGGCTTTGAAGTCGACGGCATTGCGACGCGCGGCTTCCGCCATCAGTCGGGTTCCGATGAGATATCCGCTAAGCACGAAGAATATGTCGACGCCGATCCATCCATAGGGCCTGATTCCGGCCAATGCCAATGGGGTCGCTTCCTCCGGCAGATGCACGAGCATGACAAGCAGGATGGCAAGCGCGCGCAATATGTCCGGGCCCAATGCCCTTGCACTGACTGCGGCTTCGAGCGATGTCGCCTCGTCCAATGGATCGAGCGGCTTGGGACTGGCAACAGTTATGGTGTTCACGGCTGGGGGTTCCCGTAAATAGCTGGTGAATGCCGATGGACATGCAGGAAATACTGTTGAATGCGTCAGATGTATCGGAATTCCGGCCCGTCGTAATGGGCCATCCCCGGCAAGATGGAATTAACCTAAAATTTTCGTAAAATCTTATCGATTGGAGATTAACGCGCCCGATTCGGTGGGCTTGAGGTCCATTCGCGGCTCAGTACGGCATAGACATATTCGTCGCCCCAGATGCCCTCGAAGCGATCGTTTTCGATCAGATGCGCTTCGCGCCGCAGACCAAGCCGTTCGACGACGCCGATGGATCCGATGTTCTTCGCATCCAGCCGTGCGAAAATCCGGTGAAAGCCGAAGCTGCCGAAGCCGAGCGTGATGAGCGCCCGCACCGCCTCAGTCACATATCCCTTGCCGGAATAGGCCGGATTGAAGATGTAGCCGATCTCGGCCTGAAGGGCGACCTTGCTGGCCAGCTTGAGGCTGACCTGCCCCAGCAGAATATTGTCCTCGCGCCTTACTACGGCACAGCGAAGCATATCGCCATCTTCAGACAAACGCGTATTCAAGCCGGCGTCGAAACGCTCCTTCATCTCCTGTTCCGATGGAGGAGCGCTATAAAGGTAACGATAGACGGATGGCAGCGATCGATAGGCGCTGTAGGCTTCGAAATCCTCCGGCACGAAGCGGCGGAGAATGAGACGTTCGGTGGATGCGAGAGGCTCAGCATTGTTGAACGTCATTGATAATCCCGGTGACAATATTCCCGAGAAACCTGTCCCCGCAGCCGATGGCGGCGGGGGACAATTTCGAGCGGAAATTTATTCGACGTCAGCCTTGGTCAGCGCTTCCAGCGTCGGCATCGAGGTGATGTTGTATCCGGCGTCGACATAGTGGATCTCGCCCGTAACACCAGCCGAGAGCTCGGAAAGCAGATAGAGCGACGATGAGCCGACATTGTCGATGGTGACCGTCTTGCGCAGCGGGGCGTTGCGCTGGTTCCAGGAGAGGATGGCCCGGGCGTCGGAAATGCCGGCGCCGGCGAGCGTGCGGATTGGGCCGGCGGAGATGGCATTGACGCGGATGCCGCGCGGTCCGTAATCGGCGGCGAGATAGCGAACGGAAGCCTCGAGCGCGGCCTTGGCGACGCCCATGACGTTGTAGTTGGGTATCACGCGCGTCGAGCCGTTATAGGTCAGCGTCAGCATGCTGCCGCCTTCGACCATCAGGTCGGCGGCGCGCTTGGCGACTTCGGTGAAGGAGAAGCAGGAAATCACCATGGTGCGGGTGAAATTGTCCCGCGTGGTGTTGGCATAGAGCCCCTTCAGCTCGTTCTTGTCGGAAAAGCCGATGGCGTGGACGATGAAGTCCAGCCTGCCCCAGCGTGCCCTAATCTCGTCGAAGACAGAATCGACCGAAGCTAAATCCTCGACATCGCAGGGCAGCAGAAAATCGGAGCCGACTTCGGCAGCGAGCGGCTTGACGCGCTTGCCGAGCGCCTCGCCCTGGAATGTGAAAGCCAGTTCCGCGCCTTCGGCTGCAAGCGCCTTTGAAATACCCCAGGCAATCGAGTGATTGTTTGCGACGCCCATGATGAGGCCGCGCTTACCCTGCATGATTCCCGTCATTGCTTTATCCGTTATAGCGCTGGAATACGAGCGTGGCGTTGGTGCCGCCGAAGCCGAAGGAATTGGAGAGAGCGATATCGAACTTGGCGTTGTCGATACGCTTGCGGACGATCGGCACATCTTCGAATTCCGGATCGAGTTCGCTGATATGGGCGCTTTCACCGATGAAGCGCTCCTGCATCATCAGGATCGAGTAGATCGATTCCTGCACGCCGGCTGCGCCGAGCGAATGGCCCGTCAGCGACTTGGTCGATTGGATCGGCGGGATCTTGTCGCCAAAGACTTCGCGAATGGCGCCGATTTCCTTGCTGTCGCCGACCGGCGTCGAGGTGCCGTGCGTGTTGATGTAGTCGATATCCCCCTTCACGGTCGCGAGCGCCTGGCGCATGCAGCGCACTGCGCCCTCGCCCGACGGCGCGACCATGTCGTAGCCGTCCGAGGTGGCGCCGTAGCCGACGATTTCGGCGTAGATCTTGGCGCCGCGCGCTTTGGCATGCTCGAGCTCTTCCAGCACCAGCACACCGGCGCCGCCGGCGATGACGAAGCCGTCACGATTGGCATCATAGGCGCGAGAGGCGGTTTCCGGGTGATCCTCATTGAACTTGGAGGACATGGCGCCCATGGCGTCGAAGAGGTTGGACATCGTCCAATCGAGATCCTCGTGGCCGCCGGCGAACATCACGTCCTGCTTGCCCCACTGGATCATCTCGGCGGCATTGCCGATGCAGTGCGCAGAGGTCGAGCAGGCGGAGGAGATGGAATAATTGACGCCGTGGATCTTGAACCAAGTGGCAAGCGTCGCCGATGCCGTCGACGACATCGACTTCGGCACGGCGAAGGGGCCGATGCGCTTCGGGCTGTTGTTCTTGCGGGTGATATCGGCTGCTTCGATCAGCGTGCGGGTCGACGGGCCGCCCGAACCCATGATGATGCCGGTGCGCTCATTGGTAATGTCGCTTTCTTCGAGGCCGCTATCGGCGATCGCCTGCTTCATGGCGACGTGGTTCCATGCCCCGCCCTGCGAGAGGAACCGCATGGCGCGGCGATCGACCAGCTCGGTCGTGTCGATCTTCGGCGAACCCCAGACCTGGCACTTGAAACCGTGTTCGGCAAAATCGGAGGAGAAAGAAATGCCCGACTTGGCTTCGCGCAGCGAGGCAGTGACTTCCTGCGCATCGTTTCCAATCGAAGAGACAATACCCAGACCCGTAACTACTACCCGTCTCATGTCGATGACCTTTTCTAAAACATCTCTCTTTGTGGTGGCGGCGAGCGCAGGTCAGGCAACCTTGTCCTTTGACAGACCGACGCGCAGGTCCGTTGCCTGATAAATGGTCTCACCATCGGCCTTCAGCCAGCCGTCTGCCGTGCCGAGGACGAGGCGGCCTCTCATGACGCGCTTGAAGTCGATGCCATATTCGAGAAGCTTCGTGTCCGGACGAACCATGCCCTTGAACTTCACCTCGCCGGTAGACAGCGCCATGCCGCGACCGGGCTCGCCGAGCCAACCGAGGAAGAAGCCGGTGAGCTGCCACATGCCGTCGAGGCCAAGGCAGCCCGGCATGATCGGATTGCCGGCAAAATGGCAGGGGAAGTACCAGTCATCGGGGCGCACGTCGTATTCGGCGCGAATGTAGCCCTTGTCGAAGGCGCCACCGGTTTCGGAAATATCTGTAATGCGATGGACCATCAGCATCGGCGGTAGGGGAAGCTGCGCGTTGCCCGGGCCGAACAGTTCGCCGCGGCCGCAGGCCAGGATTTCCTCATAGTTGAAGCTGGATTGTCTCGTCGTCATAAAGTTCCGTTTCCCCCGCGCAAATGCCGATTGATGTGAAGCTTTAGTGTAAGATCGACAGAAAATGAAGCGCAAGCATGATGCTCGCATTCCAACGTCCGACCGAACACACTTCACTGTTATGTGGTGGTCGCATACAGGAAGGCTAGGGCTGCTGCCAGAGGCAAATGCGCCAAGAACCTTCTTTTTACGGCTTTTGGCCGCCTTCCCACCCCATGGAAACTATTGAAAGCAATCCAGGCAAAAGTTATATGGCTTAGTAAAGATTTATAGAGATCAGGAATCCGGAGTTCCCTGAATGGCGGAAGAGGCCGAAATCGCGATCGAAAGCAGGCTGCGCAGCGCGGGCCTGAGACCGACCCGGCAACGCGTCGCCCTCGGCGACCTTCTCTTCGCCAAGGGCGACCGACACCTGACCGTCGAGGAACTGCATGAAGAGGCAGTCGCCGCCGGCGTGCCGGTTTCGCTCGCCACCGTCTACAACACGCTGCATCAGTTCACCGAAGCCGGCCTGATCCGTGTGCTTGCCGTCGAAAGCACCAAGACCTATTTCGACACCAACGTATCGGACCATCACCACTTCTTCATCGAAGGCCAGAACGAAGTGCTGGATATTCCGATCAGCAATCTGACGATCGGCAATCTGCCGGAACCGCCGAAGGGCATGGAGATCGCCCATGTCGACGTGGTCATCCGCCTGCGCCGCAAGCAGCGATAAGGCTAGGCAATAGGCAATAGGCAATAGAATTGTCTTCCAGCCGTTTGCTGCTGCCTGTTGCCTAATTCCTACTACCTCCAATTACATCACATCGTCAGGATGCCGGCCGGGCTTATGATGGTAGGTCGGGAAGGTCCAGCCGAACCAGAGCGCGCCGCCGCGTACGGCGAAGGCTGCGGCGACGCCGAGGGCGGCCGAGGCATAGAGCGGCATCGTGGTGGCATTGGCGGCGGTGAAGGCGCCGGCGCCGACGAGCGCTGCGGTCACGTAGATCTCCGGCCGCAGCAGCACCGAGGGCTCGTTTGCCAGAAGATCGCGCAGGATGCCGCCGAAGGTCGCCGTCAGCGCGCCGGTGACGATGGCAACCGTCGGCGAGCCCGTCGCCGCTATGCCCTTGGCCGCTCCCATGACGCAATAGGCCGACAGACCGACCGCATCCAGCCAGATCAGCAGGCGGTAGCGCGACTCAAAGAGATGTGCGGTGAAGAAGACGAGCACGCCGGCTATGGCGCAGATGATGATATAGGTCGGGTTCGACACCCAGAAGACCGGCACGCGGCCGAGGACGATATCCCTCAGCGTACCGCCGCCGATCCCGGTGACCGCCGCAAGAAACAGGAAACCGATCAGATCGAGTTGCTTGCGCGAGGCCGACAGCGCGCCAGTTGCGGCAAAGAGGGCAACGCCGGCATAGTCGAGAAACGAAAGAAGCGACATTCGGGGCTCCAGGAGAGTGCCGGCGCGATTTTCGGCGAAGAAAATCACGGCGGCAAGGGCCGCGCAAGCAGGCAGATGTAGAGATGGCGCAGCGGTCGCCGCAACCCCTGTAGCCGACCCTGCGCTTTCAAGAGGAAATGCCGGTGAAATCCCTGCTGATCGTGATCCTGAATCTCATCGCGCTCGTGATCATGCCCGTCGTGGCGCAAGCGCAGCAATCACTCGTGCAAGATCCGGTGGCCTTCGAGAAGGAACACTTTACCAAGCGCTGCGAGGGCCAGGCGAGCTTCGGCGACGGCTTTGCCACGGAGCGGGACATCAACAACGACTCGCTGACCGACCTCGTCGTCAACGAAGGCGAGATTACCTGCAAAGGGGAAAAGGGCCCTGATTGCACCGATGAGGGCTGCCCCTACAACTTCTACATCCACGTCGCCGAAGGCGGCTATATTCTCGTCGCGACAGCCCGGATCTATGGCTACGATTTCGTCCAGCGCTTCGGCAACATGGTGCTGGTCATGAAGATGCACCCGCGCTTTTGCGACCGAACCGAGGGTGATCCTTGTGAGATCACCGTCCGCGTCCGCGGCGTGAAATTCGTCACCGTCGCGAAAAAATAAGCCCTATCGCCCGAGCGTCTATTGCGGGCCGGCCACGTGGTTACGGGCCGGCCACGTGGTCACGGGCCGAGGCCACGTGATTACAGGCTGGCCGCGTGGTTAAGGGCCGGGATAAAGAGTCGAGGTGCGGCCGGCAGCGTAATAGCCGACGAGACCGATCCATTCGCGGACGCCCGTCGCCAGCAACTGCGCATTCAGCGACGGCTGGGTGAAATCGAAGCCTAGCGTTTCCTTGCCCGTGCTGCGGTAATCGACCGGCCAGGGGATGACATCGATGCCCTGCTTGCGGAAAATTCCCATGGACCGCGGCATATGGAAGCCGGACGTGATCAGCAGGCAACCGGAAAGACCGTTCTGCGCGAGAAGCTGTTTGGTGTTGACCGCGTTCTCAAGCGTGGTGCGCGAGGTCGTGTCCTCGACAAGCCGATCCTTTGGAAGACCGAGCGCAACAAAGAAGCGCTCGGAAATGACCGCATCCCCCTCATACTTGCCGCTGATCGAACCGTCGCCGCCGGAGACGACGACGCGTGCCTGCGGAAACTTCTGCGCCAGCCGCAACGTCTCGACGAGACGATCGCCGGCCGAATCCATCTCGTACCCACCCCGCGCCGTCGTCACCTCATTCTGCGTGGCGCCGCCGAGGACGATCATGCATTTGAGATCCGCGGGATCAGCGGCCGGATGCGGAAAGCGTTCTTCCAGGCCTTGGACGATATAGGCGCCGGCGGTCGTATAAAGCGCGACGAATAGGATCAGGACCGACAGCAGCGAGGAAACAATTGCGATGAAGCGCCTGCGAACAAGGCTGCCGACTAGGGCCAATGCGCCGAAGAAAAACGCCAGCGACAGGGGCTGACCAAAAATCCAGACAAGTTTCGAAAAAACGAACAAGATACATCCTCGGGCGTGTCGAGCTGGAGCTCTCAAAAGCAACGGCAGAAAACGATTCGTTTTTTCCTAGCAGATTTTTGTGCGCTGCAATGTGGCGATTTTGGTGGGTGGGGAAAAGTGCGGGAGTGTGAACGAAACATCCCAGCGCTGGTAATCAATATGGGGCAGATGAGTTAATGCCCTAATTTCCTGACGTGAGAATAAATCAGGCTCATCGGCAAACAGAGGCAATCAAACAAGTCTCTTCTTCGCAAAAGCCCTGCCGGAATGAGACTTCAAATATGTCTCAAATTCCAATGCTCTGTATTTGTCCGGAAATGCTGAATACCAGAGCAGAATCCAAGGCGTGAATTTTGCTGTATGACTCGATTTGCCGGCATTGTGATCGGCGAGTCGCTGCTTAAGATCCGATGTGGATCCGGTATATTGCTGTTGGGGAAAATCGACGCTCTGGAGAATGTAAACGTACCACATTCGGCCTATCGCTCCGCGAGTCGTATCGAGCACCGCTCTGACTCAGAGGTTTCCTGAGGCTGCCTTTACAAAGCTTGTGGGTGAGATTTTAAGCCCGTCGTCGCCCTGCGGGCTTTGCCGGGCACTGCTTCGGCCTAACGGTTTCCCGCGGCTGTGCCACGCGAAGCCCGTAAGGGCGAAGCGTGGTGGAGCTAAGCGGGATCGAACCGCTGACCTCTTGCATGCCATGCAAGCGCTCTCCCAGCTGAGCTATAGCCCCATCAAGGTGGTGCCGTTTGACCGGCCCTGGGTCCCTTCCGAGCGCTTCGCCCGTCGGGGTGGCGGCTTATTACTTCTGGTTTTTGCAGATAGCAAGCCGAAATTTTCGGCCCGGAAAACTTTTCTTGTTCACCGAGCCGATTGTTCGCAAATCAAACGTCGTCGTCGTCGCCGGTAACGCCGATGATGTCGCTCATATCGTCGTCATCTTCGTCTTCGTCGGCTTCGAGGAAGGTATCGTCGTCATCGTCGCCGATTTCAACGTCGTCATCGCCGATATCCGGGATATCGTCGCCGGCGGCAGCCTCGTCCGCGTCTTCGAGCGACACCAGTTCGACTTCCGTGTTTTCGGTATCGACTTCGGCCACTTCGTCCTCTTCCGGAACTTCCTTGGAAGCGGAGGTTTCCTCGAAGAAGGACAAGGGCCAGGACTTGCCGGTATAGGGCGAGACGACCGGGTCCCGGTTCAGGTCATAGAACTTCTTGCCGGTATCTGGATCGGTACGTTTTGTTCCAAGTTCCGCTTTCGCCACTGTCAAAGCCTCATGAATGGCCGAATAAGGATTCGGCAATGCCGGGGAAGCCGGCGTTTTAAGGGAAATTATCAGCCGGTCCCCTTAATCGTTGCGGCTCTTCCTGTCAAAGCCAAACTTTATATACGCGAAGACTGGTTTTCCCGGCATTCCGGGATGACCGGGCAGCGGGTCTATGGTAACGAGCCAGCGTGAACCGCAGGTCAGCTGGCGCAACAGGAGCTAAGCCAGCGATAATGCGGCGTAAATAACGGCATCGCAAAGGAATTGCCCATGCCGCACGACATTCAACCGCGGCCCGCGACAGCGCGCCGCTCGACCAATCTTTCCGGCACCATCCGCGTTCCCGGCGACAAATCCATTTCGCATCGTGCCCTCATGTTCGGCGGCCTCGCCTCGGGTGAAACCCGCGTTACCGGCCTGGTCGAAGGCGAGGATGTGCTCAACACAGGCAAGGCCATGCAAGCCATGGGCGCTGAGATCGAGAAGATCGGGGCCGAATGGATCATAAGGGGCGTCGGCAACGGCGCGCTGCTCGCCCCGGAGGCGCCGCTCGATTTCGGCAATGCCGGCACCGGCAGTCGCCTGACCATGGGCCTCGTCGGCGTCTATGATTTCGAATCCACCTTCATCGGCGACGCCTCGCTTTCCAAACGGCCGATGGGCCGTATCCTCGATCCGCTGAGGCGGATGGGCGTGCAGGTCAAATCCAGCGAAGGCGACCGGCTGCCGGTGACGCTACATGGGCCGGAGACGGCCAGTCCGATCACTTATCGCGTGCCGATGGCTTCGGCGCAGGTCAAATCCGCCGTGCTGCTCGCCGGCCTCAATGCGCCTGGCATCACCACCGTGATCGAGCCGGTCATGACCCGCGATCATACCGAAAAAATGCTGGCCGGCTTCGGCGCCGATCTTTCGGTCGAGACCGATCGAGACGGCGTGCGCACCATCCGCCTTCAAGGTCAGGGCAGGCTTTCCGGCCAGATCATCGATGTTCCTGGCGACCCCTCCTCGACGGCTTTTCCGCTGGTCGCGGCACTGATCGTCCCCGGCTCTGATATCACCATCCGCAACGTGCTGATGAACCCGACCCGCACTGGCCTCATTCTGACGCTGCAGGAAATGGGCGGCGATATCGAGGTTCTCGACAGGCGTCTTGCCGGCGGCGAGGATGTCGCTGATCTGCGCGTGCGCTCCTCGGCGCTCAGGGGGGTCACCGTGCCGGCTGAACGGGCGCCGTCAATGATCGATGAATATCCGGTGCTCGCCGTCGCCGCCGCCTTTGCCGAGGGCACGACGGTCATGCTTGGGCTGGAGGAACTGCGGGTCAAGGAGTCCGACCGGCTTTCGGCGGTTGCCGAAGGGCTGACGCTCAACGGCGTTAATTGCACCGAAGGCAGGGATTCGCTGACGGTTCGGGGAAGGCCGGATGGGAAAAGTCTTGGTAGTGTGGACGGAAGCAGGGTCAAGACCCATCTCGACCATCGCATCGCCATGAGTTTCCTGGTCATGGGGCTTGCCTCGGAACATCCGGTCGCGGTCGACGATTCCACCATGATCGCCACAAGCTTCCCGGAATTTTTTGACCTCATGACAAGATTGGGTGCGACGATCGAGATCGAGGACTGATAGAGCACGGGCCAATGGCCATCCAAAGCCATTGGCCCTATGATGCACTGAGCGCCGAATGGCCGATCTGGTGCGGCGATACGACAATAACAATAAGACCGAAGGCAGGACTATAAAAGAATGATCATCGCCATCGACGGACCCGCTGCGGCAGGCAAGGGAACCTTGTCGCGCCGGATCGCCGAGGAATATGGTTTTCACCATCTCGATACCGGCCTGACCTATAGGGCGACCGCCAAAGCCCTTCTCGACGCCGGCCTGCCGCTCGACGACGAAGCGATTGCCGAGACGATGGCACGTAAGGTCGATCTTGCCGGGCTCGACCGCGCGGTGCTGTCGAAACATGAGATCGGCGAGGCGGCATCGAAGATCGCCGTCATGCCGGCGGTTCGCCGGGCGCTGGTCGACGCGCAGCGGGCTTTTTCGCTGCGGGAGCCGGGCACGGTTCTGGATGGACGCGATATCGGCACCGTCGTCTGCCCGGATGCGGCAGTGAAAATCTATGTCACGGCATCGGCGGAAGTCAGGGCGAAACGGCGCTACGACGAAATCGTCAATGCCGGCGGCGGCGCCGATTATGCGGCGATATTCGAGGACGTGAAACGGCGCGACGAGCGGGACATGGGCCGCACCGACAGCCCTTTGCGGCCGGCAGAAGACGCGTACTTGCTTGATACCTCAGAAATGAGTATAGAAGCGGCGTTTCAGACGGCAAAGTCGATCATCGACGCCAGTCTGAGCCGAAATGCCTGAAAATGCGAGCGGCTTTCGCGTGCTTTGCGCACGAAGTCGCTGATTTCAAAGCCTGACACTCCGTCCAAGCGCCGGATAGCTTTCCCAAGGGGAGGCGGACGGATGCAGGCCTGTTCAACACGAACCACCGGCGCACTAGTGTCCCTAATGCACAATAAGGACACGCCAGGAGATTTTATGTCTGTAACTTCCCCCTCTCGCGAAGATTTCGCGGCCCTTCTCGAAGAATCCTTTGCCAAGAACGATCTGGCTGAAGGCTATGTCACCAAGGGTATCATCACCGGCATCGAAAAGGATGTTGCCGTTGTCGACGTCGGCCTCAAGGTCGAGGGCCGCATCGCGCTGAAGGAATTCGGTGCACGCGCCAAGGACGGCACGCTCAAGGTTGGCGATGAAGTCGAAGTCTATGTCGAGCGCATCGAAAACGCGCTTGGCGAAGCTGTTCTGTCGCGCGAAAAGGCTCGCCGCGAAGAAAGCTGGATCAAGCTCGAAGCCAAGTTCGAAGCTGGCGAACGCGTCGAAGGCGTCATCTTCAACCAGGTCAAGGGCGGCTTCACCGTCGATCTGGATGGCGCGATCGCCTTCCTGCCGCGTTCGCAGGTCGACATCCGTCCGATCCGCGACGTGACCCCGCTGATGCACAACCCGCAGCCCTTCGAAATCCTCAAGATGGACAAGCGCCGCGGCAACATCGTCGTGTCCCGTCGTACGGTTCTGGAAGAGTCCCGTGCCGAGCAGCGTTCTGAAATCGTTCAGAACCTCGAAGAAGGCCAGGTTGTTGACGGCGTCGTCAAGAACATCACCGACTACGGTGCGTTCGTTGACCTCGGCGGCATCGACGGCCTGCTGCACGTCACCGACATGGCATGGCGCCGCGTGAACCATCCGTCGGAAATCCTGTCCATCGGCCAGCAGGTCAAGGTACAGATCATCCGCATCAACCAGGAAACCCACCGTATTTCGCTCGGCATGAAGCAGCTCGAGAGCGATCCGTGGGATGGCATCCAGGCCAAGTATCCGGAAGGCAAGAAGATTTCCGGTACGGTTACGAACATCACCGACTACGGTGCGTTCGTCGAGCTGGAGCCGGGCATCGAAGGCCTCATCCACATCTCGGAAATGTCCTGGACCAAGAAGAACGTTCACCCCGGCAAGATCCTGTCCACGAGCCAGGAAGTCGAAGTCGTCGTTCTCGAAGTCGATCCGACCAAGCGTCGTATCTCGCTCGGCCTGAAGCAGACCCTGGAAAATCCGTGGGCAGCATTCGCCCGCAACCATCCGGCTGGCACCGAAGTCGAAGGCGAAGTCAAGAACAAGACCGAATTCGGCCTGTTCATCGGCCTCGACGGCGATGTGGACGGCATGGTGCACCTCTCCGACCTCGACTGGAACCGTCCGGGCGAGCAGGTCATCGAGGAGTACAACAAGGGTGATGTCGTCAAGGCCGTCGTTCTCGACGTCGATGTCGATAAGGAACGCATCTCGCTCGGCATCAAGCAGCTCGGCAAGGACAGCGTCGGCGAAGCCGCTGCTTCCGGCGAACTGCGCAAGAACGCCGTCGTCTCGGCTGAAGTCATCGCCATCAACGATGGCGGCATCGAAGTGAAGCTCGTCAACCACGACGACATCACCTCCTTCATCCGCCGCGCCGACCTGTCGCGTGATCGCGACGAGCAGCGTCCGGAGCGTTTCTCGGTCGGTCAGACCGTCGACGCCCGCGTCACCAACTTCTCCAAGAAGGACCGCAAGATCATGCTGTCCATCAAGGCTCTGGAAATCGCAGAAGAGAAGGAAGCGGTCGCTCAGTTCGGTTCGTCCGACTCGGGCGCTTCGCTCGGCGACATCCTGGGTGCGGCTCTGAAGAACCGCAACGCCGAATAATCTTCGGCTAGCCTGATAGAGATAAAAGACCCGCCGGAGCGATCCGGCGGGTTTTTGTTTGCCTCTGCTCCAGATTCAAAAACCAGAGCCATAATTGTCTTCATACGAACGGACGGCTCGGATGCGGCGCGGTTATTGCCACTCCACCATGCGCTGATAGAAATCGAAGGCGTGATCGCGCAGGGAATTCTGCGGCGCAGGTGCGGGCAGCGTCAGCGGTTTTGGCGGAACTGCGCTGGCTTCTGAGGAGGCTACCTCAGCATCGGCTTCGCTGGATGCCTCTGAAACTGGATGATGCATTTCGTCTGGCTCAGAGTCGTTTTCGCTTTCGTCCTGCGCCGTTTCTCCGCCCTGCCCCTGTTCGTGTTCCTCGTCGTCGGCGGGATCGACACGATCGACCCTCTCCAAATCCTCGTTGTCAATGGGGACGTCCGCCGGGAGATAATGTGCGATGGCAAACGGAATGCCTTGTGGCAGCGGCAGCGGCGTTGCCATCTGCGCCGCGGCATCGGGCATGTCGACGGCAGGTGCGACCTGCGCGCCGTCCAATGATTTGCTCTGAGGTGCGGCGGGCGCGTTCTGTATCTCATTGCCAGAAACCGAGTTCTGACTTGCCATGGCGGCGGCGAGATTCCGGGTGCTTTCATTGCCCGTCGTCTGCGGCAGCGACTGCACCTGCTTCTGATCGTCGGCATTGGCGGCAAGCGCCTGCGCGATAATCTTTTCTGCCGAGGACTCATCGTCCTCAATGATCTGCAGAAGCTCAGGTCCGGCGATGTCGATGGCGCGGCCAGTGACAACCTGCAGCCCTTGCTTGATATCGGCCCGGATCTGCTGGATATCCCGCGGCACAGGCGGCGGTGTAATCGGCGATCTGATCAGAGCGATTTCCGTTGGAAGCTTGTCCTCGGCAGATGTGGCCAGCAACGCCACTGCAGCGGAGGATATGTCGCCATCTACGGGGACAGCATTTGGCGGAAGAACGATCTCGCCGATGCCCGTATCAACAAGGAGTGCAGTTGCGGCAGGTGGAAGCGGGCTGGATTGCTGATTTGGGACAGCTTGTGGAGTGGAGGCAGTCTGAAGGTCCGGCAATACCTCCGGTTCCAAAATCGCCGCCGCCACCAGAACGGCCTGAGCCGGTGCAATCGCAGCCGGCGTTGCCGCAGAAACCTGCGCGGGAGATGCGGAGAGAGCAGCCGTCGCGACGGCGGGTGCCGGCGTTGCCGCGCTCTCCGGCGAAGCCGCTAGGACCGCCGGAGCCGTTGAGGGAGCGACGTTCGCAGTCTTCAGGGCCGTTTGTGCCGGGACGGGAGACTGCGGTTCGATCGTCTCGCTTTTACCGGCATTCTGGCCATAGGAATTGACGACGGCCTTGATGACCGCGTCGGGCTCCGGTGCCAGCGCCGCATCGAGGTTGATGGCGATTTGCAGGGCTTCCGGCCCATCCGGATTGGTCAACGCCTCGGCGATCAGAGGCAGCGGGAGCGGAGTTTCCGCCTGCTTATCCAGAACTTGCTGGGCCACGGCAAGCTGTTGCGGCGGCAAGCTGCGGATCGTATCGACCAGCCGCTGTGCCAATGCGGCATTGCTCTCATCCGGCTCACGCGAGACGTTCAGCGCCGCGCTGGCATCATCGATGACGGAGAGCAGGCTATCGAACATCCGCTCGCGCGCCGCCACGAGCAGCATGGTCAGCTTGCCTTCGACACTGGCGGTCACCGTATTCGGCAGCACGGCAAGCGGCGTCGCGGCCGTCTGGGCACCGGACGTCTCGGCGGTGGCAACCCCAGGCTTTTCAAGCGCTGTAGCCAAAGCAGACACGGCACTCACGGGAGACAACATGGATGCTCCTTTGTCTGACAAGACGGAAGCAGAAGGCAGGTTCAGTCAGGGTCCGCTCATGCGGCCGTCAGCAATTCGAAGCCGTAGGACCGGCGGATTGACGCGAAAAGACGTCGGTCGAATGCATGAAATCAGGGGTAGAATAACAGGAGGTGTCTTAACAGATTGCTAACTAACGAGCCGATGCCATATCCGCAGCACCGGCTTTTCCGTTTCAATTCGCTTTTAACGCGGCCGATCAGCTATGCGCGAAAATATCGGTCTCTTCCCAGCCGAGCAGGTCCAGTTTCGCCCGGGTCGGCAGGAAGGTGAAGCAGGCATCGGCATGCTCGATACGGCCGTCGCGCACGAGGCGCTCTTTCAGCTTGTCACGCAGCGCATGCAGGTAAAGCACATCGGAAGCGGCATATTCGAGCTGCGCCGGCGAGAGCGTCTCGGCCGCCCAGTCGGAAGACTGCTGCGCTTTGGAAATATCGACCTCGAGCATCTCCTTGAGATTGTCCTTCAGGCCGTGGCGGTCCGTATAGGTGCGGCAGAGGCGTGAGGCGATCTTGGTGCAGAAAACCGGCGTCGTGGTGACGCCGAAAGTGTGAAACAGCACGGCGATATCGAAGCGGCCGTAGTGAAAGATCTTCTCGCGCGTGGGGTCGGCAAGCATGGCGACGAGGTTCGGCGCCTCTTTCTGGCCGGCGGCGATGCGGATCACATCGGCGGTGCCGTCGCCCGGGGAAAGCTGCACGACACAGAGCCGGTCGCGGCGCGGGATGAGGCCGAGTGTTTCGGTATCGATCGCGATGGCGCCGGTGTAGCGGGCAGCATCGGCAGCGGAAATATCGCCTTCGTGATAACGGATGGTCGCGGCCATGAAGCTCTCCCGGCTCTGTCATTCATTTTTCGTCCTGTTCTATAGAACAGACAAGGAGATAACGATACCACGCCGGCTTAAAATGTGGGCGGTGCATAGATCAGGCTCACGTCGAGGTGATGTGGATGCGCCCTTGCCAAAGACGCGCCGCCGTCAGCTTTCCGGAACGGAAGGCGCCGGTGTCGATATTGAGCCGCAGCCCATGCGCTTCGGCTTGTCTGACCGGCGTATGGCCATGAATGATCAGCTTCGGCAGCGGCTGCGCGCTATCGTAAAAGCGCGAGCGGATGAAAACGAGATCGTCATCCTCCTGCGCCGCGATCGGCCGTTCCGGATCGATGCCCGCATGAACGAACAGCACCTGCGGCGTATCCAGCAAAATCGGCAGCCGGCGGAGAAAGTCGAGATGATCGTCGGGCAGCCAGGTTCGGATGAAGGTATCGAGTTTTTTTTGCCGGGGATATTGTCGCTGTAGGGTCTGGATATCCACACCATAAGAATTCAGCGTCGCGTCGCCGCCAAGCGCGACCCAGTCGTCCAGGGATATTTCACCATCGGCATAGGCGAGCATGGCCAGTTCATGATTGCCTGTCAGGCAGATGCGCTCGAAACCGTTCGGCAGCGGCGCCATCAGACGGCTGACGACCTGTGCCGAGGCCGGACCGCGATCGATGAAGTCACCGAGCATGATAATCAGTTTGCGGCCGGGCAGTGCGGCGGCATCTGCGAAAATCCTGCGTTCGAGCGCGCTCAGGAGGTCGTAGCAGCCATGTACGTCACCGATTACATAGGTCGGCGTATCCAAGATCTCGATGCACTCCCGACGCCGGCGCGGGCGGAAGCCGCGAGTCACTTTCTCGCGTATGGTATTCGCCGCCATGAAACTCCCTCATCGAAATGTCACCATCCCGAGCGCTTTAACCCTCCTAAGCAAAAATAATCGAAAAGCGACAATTCTTTGCCAAACACGGGAATAAACGTCTCGGCCTGATGTCTATGTCGACGGAAGCCGGCCATAAAGGGTCACCTTGCGGCAAAGCGTCCCGAACATAGCCATTCCGCATCAGGAAAATTGACATAGCATGTCCACAACTCTATCGCGCTCGGTAAACCGACAGGAGGATTTTTCATGACCAAGATCATTACCAGACTCGGCCTCGCCGCCATTTTGGCCCTCGCCCTTTCCGCTCAGGCTTTTGCGCACGCACATCTGAAGTCGGCAAGCCCAGCGGACAAGAGCACCATCAAGGCCTCGCCCAGCGATCTCGACCTTACCTTCAGCGAAGGCCTGAACCTCAAATTCTCCGGCATCAAGGTGACCGGCCCCGACAAGGCGGTCGTCAAGCTCGGCGAGCCCATGCTGATGCAGAACGACACCGTATTGATGGTTCCCGTCTCCGAAACGCTTGCCGCCGGCACCTATACCGTCGAATGGCATGCCCTTTCCACTGACGGTCATAAGACCACTGGCAGCTACACCTTCACAGTAAAACCTTGATCGATCCCAACACAGCGCTCGAGGCGTGCCGCTTCTTTCACGACGCATCGCTGATGCTTCTGTGGGGCGCCTCGGCCTTTCTCTGCCTTCTGGTGCCGAAAGTGTTGGCGGAGAAGGTCTGGCGCATGTTCGGCGTCGCACCCGTCCTTGCAGCGCTGGTTGCCGGGCTGACGGCCCTTGCCTCTCTGCCGCTTGCAAGCGCCACCATCGGCAATGGCTGGAGCGATGCTTTCGATGCCGGCACGATCCGTGACGTTCTGTTCGAAACCACGGTCGGGCGGGCCTGGCTGGCCCAAGCCGCCGCTGCCCTCATCCTCCTTCTTGCTTTCCTGCCGCCGGAGCGTTGGCGCCACCCGGGCATAGCGCTCGGCTCTGGTCTTAGCCTTGCCGCGCTCATGCTCACTGGTCACGCCTCGATGCATGAAGGCTGGCTGAAGCTCGCCCATCGCGCCAATGACATTATTCATGTGCTGGCCGGCGGCGGCTGGCTGGGCGCCCTGGTGCCTCTGGTCCCGATCCTCCAGCTTTTGAACACGCCCGAACACCGGACGGAGGCGCTGTTGGCGCTGCGGCGCTTTTCCACCGTCGGTCATGGCGCCGTGGCACTGGTCATCGCCTCGGGCCTGGTCAATACGATGCTAGTGCTTCAGCGCCTGCCGACGGACTGGTCATCCGGCTATCAAACGCTGCTTGCCATCAAGATCGTGCTTGTCGCCGGCATGAGCCTGTTGGCCATCATCAATCGCTATGTCCTGGTGCCCCGAATGCTGCACGATCGGGCTCGGGCTTTGAGCGCTATCCGTCGAGGAAGTATTGCCGAGATCTTTCTTGGCATCGCCGTCATCGCGCTGGTCGCCGTCTTCGGCGTGCTCGAGCCCGTCTAACCGTCAAGCCGACAGCGACTTCACCACCGCGCGAACCGCCTCGACATCCTCCGTTTTCGGCCTGTATTCGAGACCGACCCTGCCGCTGTATCCATGGGCAAACAACCAATTCAGGCGATTGAGCAGATCGATGCTACCGGTGCCAGGATCGTTGCGGCCCGGGTGATCGGCGACGTGGACATGCACGATGCGATCGGCGCGTTTGCCAACCACATCTTCCGTGCGCTCGCCCATGACAGCCGAATGATAAATATCGTAGACGATGCCGATTTCCGGTTGCCCCACCTCGTCGATGATATCCAGGCCTTCCGCGGTTGAGGACAGATAGTAGCCGACATGATCGATCCTGGTGTTCAGCGGTTCGAGGCCGAGGCGTATGCCCGAGCCGCTCAGAATATCGGAGGCGGCGCTCAAGGCGGAGAGCAAGGCCTCCCGCTGTTCGGCGCGTGAAAACTCCGGCAAATCGTCGCCCGCCTGCGCGATCAAAACTGTGGCACCGAGGCGCTCCGCCACACCGGCCGATGCCTGCAACCCCTCCAGCCAGGCGTCCTTATTCGCCGGATTCGTCAGCGCGATCATCGGCTCGGCAACTATGCCCGAGACGGCGATCCCCGTCTCCTCGATCACGGATGCGATCGCATCCAGGTCCTTGTTCGTCCAGCGCCAGAATTCGACTGCGCTCAATCCGGCCTGGTGCGCCAGCCGGATCCGGTCGGCAAATTGGTCGCCTTCGCGGGCGAACAGCCATTCGATACATGCCGAAAATTGCCGCATGAAAATCTTCCTCCAAACAATATGCGCTGCGCGCGCCTTATCGGCAGCGACGGCGAGAGACCAGCCACTAGAATTGCGGGGCGGACCGGCGCAGGGCGGGCTGGGCGCCTTCGACGCTCATTGCCGTAACCATGCGCATGTCGCGGCGGAAATCCGAAGGCGACATGCCGGCAATATGGCGGAAGGATTTGTTGAATGCGCTGATCGAGCCGAAGCCGCTGTCCATCGCCACCTGCAGCACATTGGCGCCGTCACGCATCAGCATGGCCTGGGCGCGCGACAGGCGCAGCAGATTGACGTATTTGCTGAGCGTCATTCCAGTGCATTTCTTGAAGAGGTTCATCGCATATTTCGGATGCAGATCCGCCGCCTTGGCGATATCGACGGTATCGATGTCGTGCAGGAAGTTGCTGGCGATGAAATCGCACATCCGCGCCAGGCTGGGCGAGGATTGCGGGTGGATCTGTTCGCTCGGCCGATGATCGCGCTTTTCCGGCAGCATGCGATAGGGCTCGAAGGCGATACGTTCCAGGCGCAGCAGCAATTCGGCAACCGCGTGTTCGGCCTTGGCCGGATCGCCCGAGCGGACATAACGATACCACCGGGCGAAATTCTCGTTGTCGGCGGCATCCGTCGCGGAGGTGACCAGGGTCTCGCCTCGCATCAACCGGCCGGAAATATCAAGCGGCAGGCGCATGCGGAAGAAGTGCACCAGCGGCAGATGCGCGCCTGCATAGATCGAATCCTCGGACGAATCGTCCATCTGATGCGGCTGCCCGCCCCAGAACACGCAGATATCGCCGGCGCGGAGCTGAATTTCATGATCGTTCATACGATAGTGAACCGTGCCGCGTATAAGGTAATTCACCTCGACCTGCGCGTGCCAATGCGGCTTCACCATCAGCGGCGGATGGGTATGAAACATCTGCAGCGTCGTCGGCAGCCCTTCGATGCTGCTGGCGCCCGGCTGATAAACCGCTCGATGACCCACCTTACTTTCCGCCAAGTCGATGTTCCTTTTTTAGGAGACAGAAGCGCATTGGCAGCTAGTTTAAGCGTGTTCGCTAGAGGACGGCAATTGAAAAGGGAGGATTTTCAATGCGTTTAAAACTCGCGGGAGCGGCAGCACTTGCTGCCTTGCTTGCTTCCGGTTCTGCTTATGCGGAACAAACCACTATCACAATCTGGAGCTGGAACATCGCCGCGTCGGCGCTGAAATCCACAGTCGAGGGGTTCAATAAGAAATATCCTGACATCAAGGTCGATGTTCAGGACATTGGCAACCCGCAGGTCTTCGACAAGATGCTGGCCGCTTGCGCCGCCGGCGGCGACGGTCTGCCCGATGTCATGTCGATTGAAAATCACAAGGCATCGATCTTTTGGAACCGCTTTCCCGACTGCCTGACCGATCTGACGAAGCTCGGCTACACGGATGAGCTCAAGAAGCAGTTCCCGGACTTCAAGCGTGCCGAACTCGAAGTCGGCGATGCCGCCTACGCAATGCCCTGGGATTCCGGCCCGGTCACCATGTTCTACCGCCGCGATCTCTATGAAAAGGCGGGCGTTGATCCGGCAACGATCAAGACCTGGGACGATTTCATTGCCGCCGGCAAGAAGATCTCCGCCGCAAATCCGGGCGTGATCATGACGCAGGCCGATCTTAACGGCGACACCGAATGGTTCCGCATGCTCGCCAACGAACAGGGCTGCGGCTATTTCTCGTATGACAGCCAGAGCATCACCGTCAACCAACCGGCCTGCGTGAAGGCGCTGGACAAGGTGAAGGAGATCAAGGACGCGGGCCTGATGAGTGCGGCGAACTGGAACGAGAAAATTCAGGCGAACACTGCCGGCAAGGTGGCATCGCAGCTCTATGGCGGCTGGTATGAAGGCACCATTCGCTCCACCTCGCCGGATCTCGCCGGCAAATGGGGTGTCTATCCGATGCCGAGCATGACGGCTGACGGCCCGCATGCGGCCAATCTCGGCGGCTCTTCGCTCGCGATCGCCAGCGGCTCCAAGAACAAGGAAGCCGCCTGGAAATTCCTCGAGTACACGCTTGGCACCAATGAGGGCCAGATTACCATGCTGAAGTCCTTCGGGCTCGTGCCGTCGCTGCTGACGGCAGTTCAAGATCCCTTCGTCAATCAGCCGCAGCCCTATTGGGGTGGGCAAAAGGTCTGGGCCGACATCCTCGTCACCCTGCCGAAAATCCGCCCGAGCCCCGGCACCCAGTATTTCAGCGACGCCGATGAGATCATCAAGGCCGTCCAGACGAAATACCTCGCCGGCGGCTATCCAAACGGCAAGGCCGCGCTCGATGATGCGGCACAGCAGATCGCCTCGGCGACAGGTCTGCCGCTCGCGAAATGAGTGACACTGCCGGGCGCGCATCCCAAGCCGCGCTCGGCATCCCCGCCGCCCTGAGGGCGGCGGGGATGCGACGTCACGCGTCATTTCACTGCGCATAAAGGAGAAGGCTTTCATGCGGTTGCGAAACCGGAGCGCCTATGCGTTCCTTGCACCCTATCTTCTGGTGTTCGCCGCTTTCTGGGTCTGGCCGATCATCTATTCGTTCCTGATCTCGTTCCAGAACACCCGGGTTAATCCGTGGGTCTTTAACCTGTCGCTCAATTGGGGGCGCCTGTTCGGCGACCCGGCCTTCTACAACGCGCTTGAAAACACGCTGATCATCCTGATCGTCCAGGTACCCGTCATGATCACGCTCGCCACGATCATGGCGGTGCTGCTGAATTCGCCGCTGCTCAGGGCACGTGGCATTTTTCGCTTTGCTTTCTTCGCACCCGTCGTCGTTGGGGAGGTGGCTTATGCCGCTGTCTTCCGCCTGATGTTCAACGTCGATTTCGGCATCATCAACAAGCTGATCGGCGGCATCGGCTTCGCACCGGTATCGTGGTTCGCCGAATCGCATGCCGCAATGGTGCTCATCATCATCGCCGTTACCTGGCGCTGGGCGGGTTATAACGCCATCATCATCCTTTCCGGGCTGCAATCGATCCCCGAGGATGTTTACGAGGCCGCGACGCTTGACCGTGTGAACCGCTTCCAGCAGTTCATCCACATCACCCTGCCGCTGTTGAAGCCGATCATTCTGTTCTGCGTCGTCCTGTCCGTCATCGGCACCATGCAGCTCTTCACCGAACCATATCTGATCACCAACAGGGGCGGCCCCGGCGGCGGGACGGAGACGCTCGGTCTGCTGCTTTATCGCCAGGCCTTCCAATCGACCAACTTCGGCTATGCTTCCGCAATCGCCTACACAATGGCGGCGCTCGCCGTGGTCATCTCTCTTCTCAATCTCTGGGTGGGGCGCGAACCGAAATGAAATCGAAGTCCAAATCCAATCTGATGCGCTCGATCGCGCTGCACGGCCTGCTCGCACCGCTTGCCCTTATCTGGCTGTTTCCGCTCTGGATGATGTTCATCTTCTCGACCATGCCCGACTACGGCATCTTCAGCCCTGATATCGTCATGGTCCCATCGACGAGCTTCTTCGACAATGTTCGGAATCTGCAGGCCGACACCAACTTCCTCGGCGCGATGACGATCTCCATCGTCGTCGCCGTCATTTATACCTTCCTGTCGGTGCTCCTGACCTCGATGGCCGGATGGGCTCTGGCACGCTACCAGTTCGCCGGCCGTTCGGGCGTGATCGCCATCATCCTCGGCACGATCACGCTGCCCTACTCCGTCGTCGTCATCCCGCAATTCATCATGGTGGCGCGCGATTTCGGATTGGGCAACACATGGGTCGCGCTGATCGTACCACCGCTCTTCAATTCGCTCGGTGTGCTGTTCATGCGCCAGGCCTTCTCGATGATGCCGGGCGAGCTTTTCGATGCGGCTCGCGTCGAGGGCGTCAAGGAATGGCAGATCTTCCTGCGCATCGCCCTGCCGCTGGCAAGGCCGACCATGGCAGCGCTCGCTATCATCCTGTTCCTGGCCTCCTGGAACAACTATCTCTGGCCGCTGCTCATCAACTCCCGGCCGGGCATGATGACCGCGCCGGTGGCGCTCGGAACGTTGATCGGCCTTACCAGGGTATCCTGGGGCGGCATCATGGCGGGTGCCGTCATGCTGACGGCGCCGATCCTCATCGTCTTCGTTCTCCTGCAACGCCACTTCATCGCCGGTATCGCCGCCGGCGCAATCAAATAATTTCGGGAGACCCGTATGGCTGAACTGTCCCTTACCAATGTCGTCAAACGCTACGGTACTCTTGAAATCATCCACGGCGCCAATCTCGACGTGAAGGACGGCGAATTCGTCGTCTTCGTCGGGCCGTCCGGATGTGGCAAGTCCACGCTGCTGCGCATGATCGCCGGTCTCGAAGACATCACCGGCGGCGAGCTCAAGATCGGCGGCCGCGTCGTCAATGACATGGAGCCGGCCGATCGCGGCATCGCCATGGTCTTTCAATCCTATGCCCTCTATCCGCATCTGACAGTCGAGCAAAATCTCAATTTCGGCCTGCGCATGAACGGCAACCCGAAGGCCGACACCGAACGCCGCGTCAAGCAGGCGGCCGAGATCCTGCAGATCACCGAACTGATGCAGCGCCGGCCGAAGCAGCTTTCCGGCGGCCAGCGCCAGCGCGTCGCCATCGGCCGCGCCATCGTGCGCGAACCGCAGATCTTCCTGTTCGACGAGCCGCTCTCCAACCTCGACGCAGAACTGCGCGTGCAGATGCGCGTCGAAATCTCGCGCCTTCACAAGAAGCTCGGCACGACGATGATCTACGTGACGCATGACCAAACCGAGGCGATGACGCTGGCCGACAAGATTGTCGTGCTGCGCAGCGGCAATATCGAGCAGGTCGGCGCGCCGCTCGACCTCTACGACGATCCGGCCAATCAGTTCGTCGCCGGCTTCGTCGGATCGCCCAAGATGAATTTTCTGCCGGCAGAAATCGTTGGCAAGCAAAATGGCATCGCAACGGTGGCGCTGAAGAATCAGCGCGAAGTCCGTCTGTCGCTGCCGATCACCACGGCTGAGGTCGAAACCGGTCAGGTAGTGACCCTCGGTATACGGCCCGAACATTTTCTCGAGGCCGGACGCGGTGATATCGATGTAACGGTCGATGTCGACGTCGCCGAACATCTCGGCAATACCAGCTACATCTACGCCAACATCGCCGGCGGCGAGCAGATCGTCATCGAGCGGGAGGAATCCCGCAACACCAACAATCGCGACACGCTGACCGTCGCGCTCTCCGCAGCCAAGACATTCCTGTTCGACAGCGCCGGCAATCGATTGCGATAGGCGCCCTTTTCTCACCGCTCCCCCAGTTCCACCGCTCCCAAGTCCCGCCACTCCCAAGACAGCATGCAGATTTAGGAAAGGACCAATTCATGACTACCGAAACACCCATCCGCTGGGGCATCATCGGCCCCGGCCGGATCGCGCAGACTTTTGCCGAAGGCGTCGCTCATTCCCGTAGCGGCAAACTGGTGGCCATCGCCAGCCGCAATCCCGACAAGCCGGGTCTCGGTGATAATTTCCCCGGTGCGCGCATCGTCAGAGGTTATGAGGCTCTGCTGGCCGACAAGGAAATCGACGCCATCTATATCGCCACGCCCCATACCGGCCATGCCGAATGGGCAATCAAGGCGATCCGCGCCGGCAAGCATGTCCTCGTCGAAAAGCCGATCGCGCTGTCCGCCTATGATGCCGAGGCGATCTATTACGAAGCCAAGAAGGCTGGCGTTTTCGCCGGCGAAGCCTTCATGTACCGCGTGCATCCACAGACGGCGAAGCTGATCGAGTTGGTGAAAAGCGGCGTGATCGGCGAGATCCGCATCATCCGCTCCTCGTTCGGCTTCAACATGGGCACGGTCAAGCCGGAACACCGGCTGTTCGCCAATGACACGGCCGGCGGCGGCATCCTGGATGTCGGCGGCTATCCGGTCTCGATGGCGCGGCTGATTGCCGGTGCCGTCGAAGGCAAGCCGTTCCTCGACCCGGAAAAAGTCTCGGGTGTTGCCCATCTCGGCCAGACCGGCGTCGACGAATGGGCTTCGGCGGTGCTGAAATTCCCGAACAACATCATCGCCGAAGTGTCCTGCTCGATCATGGCAAATCAGGACAATACGCTGCGTATCATCGGCTCGGACGGCCGCCTGGAAGTCAAGGATTTCTGGTTCGCCTCCGGCCACAAGGGCGGCCTCGGCACGATCGAGCTCATCAAGGGCGCGGAAACGCAGGTCATCGAAGTCAAGGAAGACCGTTGGCTCTATTCCTTCGAAGTCGACGCCGCGGGTGACGCCATTCGTGCCGGCCAGACGGAATTCGCCTATCCAGGCATCAACTGGGCCGATTCGATCGGAAACCTGCGCGCTCTCGATCAGTGGCGCGCCACCGTTGGCCTTGAATATGAGGTCGAGAAGGCGACGCGGCGGACGACGAACATTGCCGGAACACCGGTCGCCATGGGCAACGGCATTCCGAAGCGCAGCATTCCGGGCATTGCCAAGCCGGCCTCGATCGTCACGCTTGGCTTCGAATTCTTTCCGAATTTCGCCGCCGCATCGCTGACACTCGACGCCTTCTACGAGGCCGGCGGCAATGCCTTCGACACGGCCTATGTCTATGGCGCCGGCAAAACGGAGAGCATTTTCGGCGACTGGCACAGCAGCCGCAAGGTTCCGCGCGAGGAGATCGTGCTGATCGGCAAGGGTGCGCATTCGCCGCTCTGCTATCCGGACATGATCGCCAAGCAGCTCGACCAATCGCTGAACCGGCTGAAGACCGACTATGTCGACATCTATTTCATGCATCGCGACAATCCGGCCATCCCGGTCGGCGAATTCGTCGATGCCATGGATGCCGAGGTCAAAGCCGGCCGCATTCGCGGCATCTTCGGCGGTTCCAACTGGACCCGCGCCCGCTTCGACGAAGCGATCGCCTATGCCGAAAAGAATGGCAAGGCGGGGCCGGCAGCTCTTTCCAACAATTTCTCGCTGGCGGAAATGCTCGATCCGATCTGGGCCGGCTGCATCGCCGCCTCCGATGAGGAATGGAAGGCCTGGCTGAATGCCAAGCAGATCCCAAACTTTGCGTGGTCCAGCCAGGGCCGCGGCTTCTTCACCGACCGCGCCGGCCGCGACAAGCGCAGCGACGAGGAGCTGGTCCGCGTCTGGTATTCCGAGCGCAATTTCGGCCGCCGCGACCGGGCGATCGAACTGGCACAGAAACTCGGCCGCAACCCGATCCACATCGCGCTCGCCTATGTCGTCGCCCAGCCTTTCCCGGTCATCCCGCTGATCGGCCCGCGCACGATCGCCGAGCTGGAAGACAGCCTGTCAGCGCTCGACATCAAGCTGACGCCGGAGCAGGTAAAGTGGCTCGAAGGTTGATGCACGGCGATGGCTGATTCGAGATCCCGGGTCAGCCGTTTTCACATTGCCGACGCTGAAAACAAAAACAGCCCGCTTGATTTCTCAAGCGGGCTGTTTGTCATTGTTGTCAGATCGGTCTCTTGTCAGCGCGGCCGTATAACCGTCATGCCGCAAAATTGAACGTCTTGGTTTCGGAGCCTTCAAAACCCAGAAGAAAGGTCTTTCGCTCCAGACCGCCAGCAAATCCCCTCAGGTCCCCGGCCGATCCGACAACCCGGGGGCATGGCGCTATGATGGAGATCGGATTCCGGCCATTGGCGGCGCCGACCGCACGTATTGCCTGGGGAGCCCCGATCTGTGCGGCAATCTCGGCATAGGAGCGTGTCTCCCCGAAGGGGATGGTAAGCAGCGCCTGCCACACCTTCTTTTGAAATTCGGTGCCGGAGAAACCGAGCGGCAGGTCGAAAACGCGTCGTTCGCCGGCAAAGTATTCCTGCAACTGCCGTTCCGTCTCTATGAGAACAGGATGATTCACATCCTCTGCGACAATATTCAGCCGGACCCGATTTGGCGGGTCGTTGTCCCAGAGAATCGCTGCCAAGCCCTCGTGACTGGCGACGAGCTTCAACTCGCCGACGGGTGAATTCACGATCCTGTAGACATAATCTTTCTGCCCGCTCCGCCCTGTCCTGGCCATATCGATATCCTCTCACTGAGTCCGGACCGACGAGACAGTCTTAGTCGCCTCCGTACGTCCGGTCGCGGCGAATCCGCTGCTTCGCTGGTATTGACACATATTTGCTGACATGCCGGCCATAGCCCACCCGAAAAGCGTTTCGATTGAGAGAAGGCACAATATTTTCACGCCGGCACGAGGCGTGGACAGCAAGCGCGGCATCAGACCCACAGGTTGACCGTAAGCATCTCGGGCGCCCGGTCAATCTTGGAGCTATGATGGGACTGCACTTGCTATGGCAGCGGCAGCCCATAACGAAAAAACCCGCAGAGGGGCCTTGTTTTGGTGTGAGCTAGTATGGCGAGCGAAGATGCAGTCTCCGCGCCAGCGATAACGCGCCGTGATGGGAAAGATTGGTTGCGGGGGCAGGATTTGAACCTGCGGCCTTCAGGTTATGAGCCTGACGAGCTACCGGGCTGCTCCACCCCGCGCCATCGACGCCAACCGCAAAGCGGTTTGTCGTCTTGTCCAGCGCAAATCCGGAGGATTTGTCGCGAGTAGCAAGTCGCTAAGCGGCTTGCGTTAACCACGTAAACCGCAGGGCGGTTTATCGTGTGTGATGTGGGCACCTTTCAGGATGCCGTGCGAT